>DATAGN010000312.1:0-12950 GCA_036263715.1 Ramlibacter sp. | reverse complement strand
CCGGTCGCCGGCACGGCCACGATGGATGCGCGCCGGAAACGAACGATTGCTTAGTGCTTGACGCCCGACGCCGCGCCCGCCGGCGTGGTCGCCTCGGTGCCATGCTTTTCGCCGCTCATGTCCACCTTGTCGCCGGCACGCGAGATGACGAAGAGGACGAGTCCCGCGAAGACGATGAAGCCGACGACGATTTTCCACATGGTGCTGGTCTCCTGGGGCCTGTTCGAATGAGGGCGCATTGTTGGCGCAGCCTCTGACGCCGATCTGACAGCGGCTTCAGGTGCGGGTCTTGCCGGTGGCGACCGCGGCCGCCTGCTCCCACGCGCCGCTCGCGAACCACGCATCGCCTTCGAGGCAGGCACGCAGCATCGGCAGGCCGTCGAACCCCCAGAACAGCCGTCCGTCCACCTCCAGCGTCGGCACGCCGAACAGGCCGCGCGCGATGGCGGCATCGGTGTTCGCCTTCAGTTCCGCCTTCACTGCATCGCTGGCCGGATCGCGTGCGGGCTGCAGCAGCGCGCGCAGTTCCGCCAGGCGCGTCGCATCCGCCGCGTCGCCGCCGCCGCGCCACACATGGCGGAACACGGTTTCCGCCACGTGGCGGTTGACCACGCCGCCACTTCCGCAGGCGAGCGCGAGCCGCAACACGCCCAGCGGATTGAAGGGGTGCGCGGCCGGCATCTGCATCGGGATGCCATGCGCATGCGCGAGCCACAGCACCTGGCGATAGGTCCAGTCCCGCTTGGGGGCCACCTCGGCGGGCCCGAGCTGGCCGTGGTGCTTCAGGAAACCGGCGAACAGCACCGGCCGGTACTCCATCTCGTAGCTGAGGCCCTTCAGCGCCTCGGGCAGCTTCTCGAAGGCGAGGTAGGCATAAGGCGAGATGAAGTCGAAGTGGAAGGTGATGTGCTTCATGGCTCCTGCGCGCGTTGCACCAGCTGTTCCCAGATCTCCCGCTTGCGCTCCTCGCCGGCACGGCTCCAGTCCGCGATCTCGTCGAGCGTGCGCCAGCAGCCTTCGCAAAAGCCCGTGTCCGGGTTCATGCGGCACACCGAAATGCAGGGCGAAGGCAGGAACGGCCATTCGTCCAGCGACTGCGCCTTTTCCAGCAGCAGGTCGCGCGCGGAATTCATGCGACCGGCTGCACGACGTCGGCCACGGGCGCGCCGGTGAGCTTTTCCAGGTCCTGCGGCCGCAGCTTGAAGACGCCGTGCGGATGGCCCGCGGCGGCCCAGACTTCGTCGAAGCGGAACAGCTCGCGGTCGATCAGCGTCACCGGCGGCTGCGCATGCGCGATGGGCGACACGCCGCCGATGGAGAAGCCGGTCTTCGTCTTCACGAAGTCGGCGTCGGCGCGGCCGGTCTTGCCCACGATCGCGTCGACCTTCTTCTCGTCGACGCGCCGGTCGCCCGAGGTGATCACCAGCACCGCGGCGTCGTCCGACTTGCGGCGGAAGATGATGCTCTTGGCGATCTGGCCCACGGCGATGCCCAATGCATCGGCCGCCTGCTGCGCCGTGCGGGCGGCGTCGTCCAGCATCACCGGCGCATGCGGATGGCCGGCGTCCTGCAAGGCGCGGGCGACGCGCTGCACGCCTTCGGGGAGGGATTGAAGTTCAGCGCCACACATGGGAGTTCCGTCATTCCCTCTTGTTCAACAACGCCGTCGCCGCGCGCGAGTTCGGCTTGCGGCCCAGGAAGTCGCTGATGTACTTGCCCGCGTCCACCAGCCGGTCGAGATCGATGCCGGTGTCGATGTCCATGCCGCGCAGCAGGTACACCACGTCCTCCGTTGCCACGTTGCCGGTCGCGCCCTTTGCGTAGGGGCAGCCGCCCAGGCCCGAGACCGAGGCATCGAACTGCCAGACGCCCATCTCGAGGCAGGCGACCGTGTTGGCCAGCGCCAGGCCGTAGGTGTCGTGGAAGTGGCCGGACACGTCGTCGATGGCGAAATGCCGGAGGGCGGCATCCATCGCCTTCTGCACTTTCGGCGGCGTGCCGGTGCCGATGGTGTCGGCCACGCCGCAATGCTGCACGCCGATGTCCTTCATGAGCCGCGCGACCAGTTCCACGCGCCCGGGCGCGATCTCGCCCTCGTAGGGACAGCCCACCGTCGTCGAGATCACGCCGCGCACGTGGATGCCCTGCTTGCGCGCCGCGTCCACCACCGGCGCGAAGCGCTCGATGCTCTCGGCGATGGAGCAGTTGATGTTGCGCTGGCTGAAGGCTTCGCTGGCCGCGCCGAAGACGACGATCTCGTCCGGCTTCGAAGCCAGCGCCGCCTCGAAGCCCTTCATGTTGGGCGTGAGCACCGAGTAGCGCACGCCGGGCCGGCGGCGGATGCCCGCCATGACTTCGGCGTTGTCGGCCATCTGCGGCACCCACTTGGGCGACACGAAGCTGGTCACCTCGATGTCCTTCACGCCCGCGTCCTGCAGCCGGTGCACCAGCTCCACCTTCACGGCGGTCGGCACGGGCTCCTTCTCGTTCTGCAGCCCGTCGCGCGGGCCCACGTCCACGAGCTTGACTCTGCTGGGGTACTTCATGCCTTCAATATCCTCGATTGCGGTCGACCACGCCGGCGATGGGCTCTCCCTGCTGCAGCGCGCGGATCTTGCCGGCGATCTGCGCGATGCTCTCGTCGCGCAGCGTGCGCGCCGAGGTGTGCGGCGTCACCCGGATCTTCGGATGGCGCCAGAAGGGATGGTTCGCGGGCAGCGGCTCGGTGCGGAAGACATCGAGCACCGCGCCCGCCAAATGACCGCTGTCCAGCAAGGCCAGCAGGTCCGCGTCCACCAGGTGGCGGCCCCGCGCGACGTTGATCACCAGCGCACCCGGCAGCAGGCGGCCCAGCGTGTCCCGGTCCATGATGTTCTCGGTCTCGGGCGTGAGCGGCAGCAGGTTGACCAGCACGCGCGTGCCGCGCAGGAAGGCGTCGAACTGCGCTTCCCCGGCGAAGCACTCCACGCCAGCGACCTCTTTCGCGCTGCGGCTCCAGCCGCGCACCGGGAACTCGAAGGCGGCGACCGCCTGCGCGACGCGCTGCCCCAGCACGCCCAGGCCCATGATGCCCACCGGGTAGTCGGCGCGAAGCCGGGGCCGGCGGAAGTTCCAGCGGAGCTCGTTCGCGTCCTGTTCATAGCCGTCGAACTCGCGAAAGTGCCGGATCAGCGCGTGGCAAACGTACTCGGCCATCTGCACCGACATCCCGGCGTCGTCCAGCCGCACGACCACGGCATCGGCGGGCAGCCGCAGCTTCATCAGCGCGTCGACACCGGCGCCGATGTTGAAGATGTGCCGCAGCTCCTGCTGCTCGTCCAGGAACTGCTGGGGCGGCGCCCACACCACCGCCGCCTGCGCACGCGGCGCGCCGGGTTGCCATTCCTCGACCTCCCATCCGGGAAGGGCGGCACGCAGGCCGGCGAGCCAGGGGGCAATCTTGGTGTCGGTGCAGCAGACGGTGAGGCGGGGCATGGCGGCTATTGTGCGGGAGGCTTGACGCTGCACCGGGGCGGGTGCGAAGCTGGCAGGCCAACGAACCAGGAGACACCATGGCACTGCATCCCGTCCTGCGCGGCACCTGGCTGGCCCTCATCGGCCTGCTGCTCGCGGCTTGCCAGGCGCTCGCCGCCGACTTCCCGGCCCCGAAGCACGGCACCTGGGTCGTGCGCGACTTCAAGTTCCACACCGGGCAGGTGCTGCCGGAACTCAAGCTCGCCTACAGCACGGTGGGCGAGCCGACGGGCGAGCCGGTGCTGGTGCTGCATGGGACCACGGGCTCGGCCGCTTCGATGCTGGGCCCCAACTTCGGCGGCGAGCTGTTCGGCGCCGGGCAGCCGCTGGACGCCGGCAAGTACTACATCATCCTGCCGGACGCGATCGGCACGGGCCGCTCGAGCAAGCCCTCCGACGGCCTGCGCATGCAGTTCCCGAAGTACAACTACGACGACATGGTGCAGGCGCAGTACCGGCTGCTGCGCGAGCACCTGGGCATCAGGCACCTGCGGCTGGTCATCGGCAACTCCATGGGAGGCATGCAGACCTGGATGTGGGCGCAGAAGTACCCCGGCTTCATGGACGTGGCGGTGCCGATGGCCTCGCTGCCCACGCCCATGTCGGGGCGCAACTGGATGCTGAGGCGGATGCTGACCGAATCGATCCGGCGCGATCCCGCCTGGAACAACGGCAACTACACGACGCAGCCCCCGAGCCTGCAGTTCGCATCGATCTTCTTCGCCACGGCCACCAACGGCGGCAACCATTCGTACATGAAGGCCGGCCCGGACCGCGCCAGGGCGGATGCCGCACTGGAGGCGCGCCTGAAGGCCAGCTTCGCCGGCGACGCCAACGACCACCTGCTGCAGTGGGAGTCCTCCGGCGACTACGACCCGTCGAGCGGCCTCGAGAAGATCACGGCCACGCTGCTGGCGATCAATTCCGCCGACGACGAGCGCAACCCGGTGGAACTGGGCATCCTGGAGCGGGAGATCCGGCGGGTGAAGAACGGGCGGGCGCATGTCATTCCGGTGAGCGAGCAGACGCTGGGGCATGGGACGACGGGGAATGCGCGATTCTGGAAGCAGGAACTGGATGCGTTGTTGAAGTCGTCGCCGCGGTTGCCGGCGCCTTGACCGTTGGGGTGCGCTTCGCGCAACCCAACCTACCCGGCTTCGTAGGTTGGGTTGCGCGCAGCGCACCCCAACGTTTCACGCGCCCAGCTTCAACAACTCCGCCCCCTCCGCCACCTGGTCCCCCGGCGCGTAGAGCAACTCCGAGACCACCCCATCCGCCGGCGCCGCAATGGTGTGCTCCATCTTCATCGCTTCCATCACCGCCAGCGCCTGCCCCTTCTTCACGGCGTCGCCGGCCTTCACTGAGAACGACACCACCTTCCCAGGCATCGGCGCGGTGAGGCGGCCGCCCTCGGCCGCCGCGTCGCCCGCATGCGCAAGCAGGTCGATGGAAACGATCTGCGTCGCCCCGTCGGCGGTGAAGACATGGTCGGCCTCCCCCTGCGTGTACACCACGGCCCGCGTGTGGCGCTCGCCATAGTGCACTTCCAGCAGGTCGCCTGAAGCACGATACGACAGCGGCGCCGCGACGCCATTGACGGTGAGACTCAGCGCACCGTCATGCAACGTGACCAGCTGCGCCTTCGCATGCTGCCCGCCGAAGTCGAACTCCAGCCGGCGCGTCGCCAGCCCATGCGAGCGCCAGCCGTCGCGGCGGCTGAAGGGATCGTCACCCGCGAGCTTTTCCTCGTCCGCCAGCGTCTTCGCAACCGCGCAGGCGGCCGCGAGTTCCAGCCCCACCGGCTGCTGGTGGAACAGCACCGCCGCCTCGCGCGGGATGAGCGCCGTGTCGAGGTCGGCCTGCGCGAAGGACCGGCTCTTCACCACGTGCCGCAGGAACTGCACGTTGGTCGCCAAGCCGACGATGTGCGTGGCCGCCAGCGCCTCGTCCAGCCGTGCCAGTGCCTCGGCGCGCGTGGCGCCGTGCACGATCAGCTTGGCGATCATCGAGTCGTAGAAGGGCGAAATCGCATCGCCTTCGCGCACGCCATCGTCCACCCGCACCGCCCCGCGCTCGAAGGCGGCGGCTCGCGGCTTGCGGTACACGTGCAGCGTGCCGGTGGCCGGCAGGAAGTTGTTGTCGGGGTTCTCGGCGCAGATCCTCGCCTCGATCGCGTGGCCGTGGATGCGCAGCTCTTCCTGCTTCAGCGGCAGCGGTTCACCCGCTGCCACGCGCAACTGCCATTCGACGAGGTCGAGCCCGGTGATCGCCTCCGTCACCGGATGCTCCACCTGCAGGCGCGTGTTCATCTCCATGAAGAAGAAGTTCATCTCGTTCGCACGCTGCTCCACGATGAACTCCACCGTCCCGGCGCCGACATAGTTCACCGCGCGCGCCGCGGCGACCGCCGCCTCGCCCATGCGGCGCCGCATCGCCTCGGTCATGCCCGGCGCCGGCGCCTCCTCCAGCACCTTCTGGTGGCGGCGCTGCACCGAGCAGTCGCGCTCGAACAGGTAGACGCAGTTGCCCTTGGTGTCGCCAAAGACCTGGATCTCGATGTGCCGCGGCCGCGTCACGTACTTCTCCACCAGCACGGCCTCGTCGCCGAAGCTGTTGCGCGCCTCGCGCTGGCATGAAGCGAGTGCGGCCGCAAAGTCCTCCGCCTTTTCCACCGCGCGCATGCCCTTGCCGCCACCGCCGGCGCTCGCCTTGATCAGCACGGGGTAGCCGATGCGGTCGGCCTCGCGTTTCAGCAGTTCCGGATCCTGGTTGGACCCGTGGTAGCCGGGCACCAGCGGCACGCCCGCCTTTTCCATCAGCTGCTTGGATTCCGCCTTGAGGCCCATGGCCTGGATCGCCGATGCCGGCGGGCCGATGAAGACGATGCCGGCTTCCGCGCACGCGGCGGCGAAGGCTTCGTTCTCGCTCAGGAAACCGTAGCCGGGGTGGATGGCCTGGGCGCCGGTCGCCTTCGCTGCTTCGATGATGCGTTCCCAGCGCAGGTAGCTGTCCTTCGGGGCGCTGCCGCCGATGTGCACCGCCTCGTCGCAGGCCTGCACGTGCTTGGCGTTGGCATCGGCATCGGAATACACCGCCACCGTGCGCACCGCCATGCGCCGCGCGGTCGCCGCCACCCGGCAGGCGATCTCGCCGCGGTTGGCAATCAGGATCTTTCGGAACATCAACCCAACTCCCGCGGCATGAGCCGCCCCTTGAAGAAACCATTGACCCCGCGCACCACCTTGCGCAGGAACGCGAACAGCACCACCAGCAGGATGACGGACAGCACGATGGCGACGATCAGCACGATGGCGAACGCCACCGGATGCGTGGCCGACAGCCACAGCATGAACACCACGAGCCCGTCCTCCGCCAGCGAGACCGCCACGTTCGAGAACGGCTCGGGTGAAGTGTTCACCGCCGCGCGCGTCGTCATCTTGGTGGCGTGGCTCGTGGCGGCGAGGCTGCCACCGATGAGCGCCGCGATCCACGACATCGCCTGGCCGTCCGCGCCCAGTGCGCCCGCCGCGAGCGCGGCACCCGCCGGAATGCGGATGACGGTATGCACCGCATCCCACATCGAATCGACGAAGGGGATCTTGTCGGCGAAGAACTCCACGAACAGCATGAAGCCGCTGGCCATCAGCACGCCGGGGTGCTGCAGCATCTGCAGGCCGGGCGGCAACGCGACCCAGCCCATGAAGCCGGCGATGCCGGCCAGGAACACGGCCGCATACAGGCGAAAGCCGCTCGCCCAGCCCAGCGCCGCCGCCAGCGCCAGCACCTGCGGCGTGTCGACGAGCTTGCCCAAGCTTTCAAGCACGGGAGTCCTCCAGTGCCAGCGCGGAACCGGCTTTGCCGGGCCGCTGCTGGCGCCCCCTTGAGGGGGAGGCGCCGAAGGCGCTTCGGGGGTGGGTCATATCAGCCAGTTGGGTTTGCGCTTGCCCAGGAAGGACTGGATGCCTTCGCGGCCTTCGTCGCTCACGCGGATGTCGGCGATGCCTTCGACGGTGCGGCGCACCAGCCCGGCGCTGATCTCGTGGCCGGCCACGTCGTGCAGCAGCTTCTTGCAGGCCTTCACCGCCTCGGGGCCGGCGTCGACGAGCGACTTCGCCAGCGCCGCGACGCGCTCGTCCAGCTTGTCGGCCGCAACCACCTCGTGCACCAGTCCGAGCCGCAGCGCCTCGTCCGCGCCGAATCGTTCCGCCGTGAGGAAGTAGCGGTGCGCGGCGCGCGTGCCCATCGCGCGGATCACGTAAGGGCTGATGGTGGCCGGGATCAGCCCCAGCCGCACTTCGCTCAGGCAGTAGCCGGCGGTGTCCACCGACAGTGCCATGTCGCAGGCCGCCACCAGCCCCATGCCGCCGGCGTAGACATCGCCCTGCACCCGCGCGATGGTGGGCTTGGGGAAGCGGTAGATCGTCTCGAGCAGGCGCGCGAGCCGCGAGGCGTCCTCGAGGTTCTGGTCGCGCGTGTACGCGGCCACGCTCTTCATCCAGTTCAGGTCGGCGCCGGCGCAGAACGCCGGGCCGTTGGCGGCGAGCACGACCGCGCGGACCTCGTCGCGCTTGCCCAGTTCGAGGAAGACCGCCGTGAGTTCGGCGATCACCTCGTCGTTGAAGGCATTGCGGACTTCCGGACGGTTCAGCGTGACGAACTCGACGCCGCGCTCGAAATGGAGTTGCAGGTGTTTCAAGGAAAGTCCTTCAATAGCGTTTGGCCACTTCTTCCAGCATCACCTCGGTGGCGCCGCCGCCGATGGCCAGCACGCGCGCGTCGCGCCACAGGCGCTCCACCGCGGTCTCGCGCATGTAGCCCATGCCGCCGTGGAACTGCTGGCAGGTCTGCAGCACCTCGTTGACCAGCTCCCCGGTCAGCGCCTTGAGCATCGACACATCCTGCACGATGTCGTGCCCCTGCGTGACGCGCCAGGCGCAGTGGTACATGAAGGCGCGCGCCGCCCGCACCTTGGCGTCGGCCATCGCGATGCGCTGGCGGATGGTCTGCTGGTCCCACAGCGAGGCACCGAAGGCCTGCCGTTGCCGCACGTAGTCCAGCGTCAGCTGCAGGGCGCGCTGGCAATGGCCCACGGCCATCGCCGCCAGCGCGATGCGCTCGGTCTGGAAGTTCTTCATCACCGAGTAGAAGCCCTTGCCCTCCACGCCCAGCAGGTTCCAGGCGGGGATGCGCACGTTGTCGAACACGAGTTCGGCGGTGTCCGACGAGAGCCAGCCGGTCTTCTTCAGCGCGCGGCCGACCGTGAAGCCGGGCGTGCCCTTCTCCACGATGAACATGGAGACCTCGCGCTTCCCCGGCCCGGTCTTGGCGGCGACGAAGTACAGGTCCGCGTGCACGCCGTTGGTGATGAACATCTTGGTGCCGTTCAGCACCCAGTGGTCGCCATCGCGCCTTGCACTCGTACGGATGCCGGCGACGTCGGAGCCGGCGCCCGGCTCGGTGATGCCGACGGCGGTGATCATCTCGCCGGCGCAGACCTTGCGCAGGTACCTGTCCTTCTGCTGCGCGTTGCCGGCGTGGTGCAGGTGCGGGCCGGCCATGTCGGTGTGGACCAGCACGGTGATGATGAAGCCGCCGTACGTGGACTGCGACAAGGCTTCGGCGAACACGAGGTTGGTCAGTGCATCGCCACCGCCGCCGCCGTATTCCGGTTCGAACATCAGCCCGAGCAGGCCGGCCGAGCCCATGCGGCGCAGCACGTCGCGCGGCACGCAGCCCTGCTCCTCCCAGCGGTCGCCGTGCGGCTCGACCTCCCGGGAAAGGAAGCGCGCGACCTGGTCGCGCAGCAGCTCGTGTTCCGGCGTGTCGTAGATGCTGGTGTTCATGGACGGACTTCGGGACGGACGTTGAAGCCCTGCGCCCGCAGGAACTCCAGCACCTTGGGCTGCCAGACCTCCGGCCCGCGCGTCAGCAGCGGGTGGCCGTCGTCGCGGAAGGGCGGGTACTGCACGAACTCGCCGGGGCCCCCGGCCCTGGCGAACGCGGCGTGCCATTGCCGCGGATAGTCGGGGCCCAGGTGGAGGTCGTTCTCGCTGTAGATCCACAGCGTGGGGATGCGTGCCGTGCGGCCGTATTCGCCGAACAGCTGCTCCAGCTGCGCCGTGGCGCAGGGCCGATGCGGTCGCGTCTTCGGATTGCCGCCACCGCCGCCGGCGAAGTTGATCGCCGCCTGCACGCCCGGCGGGTTCTGGGCGGCGACCGCGATCGCCGTCATGCCGCCGAAGGACTGGCCGAGGATCACCGCGCGGTCCGGCGCAGCATCGGGGCGCTGGCGCAGCGCGGCCAGCGCTGCCAGCGTCTGCTGCGCGGCGGCCGCGTAGCCGGGCGCGTAGCGCTTGCGGTTGCAGTCGCCGGTGTCTTCCACGTCCGGGCCGAGACTCACGCCGTAGCCGATGCGCGTGGGCACGCCGACCACGAAGCCCTGCCGCACGAAGAAGCGGGCCACTTCGGGATAGCGGGCGCGTCCCAGTGCGGCGCGATCCGCAGCTTCCGCCGCGCGGCCGTGATTGAGCACCATGACGGGCGCCGGCCTGGGATTCGCATCGTCGGAGAACACGGTCAGCTGGATGCTCTGCTGCACCGTCCGGCCGAAGCCGTCCTGCACCGTGACCGGCAGGTCGACGATCTCCTCGCGTGGTTTCGCGTGCACCGCGCAGGTGCCGACGAGCAGGACCAGGAGCAGGGCACGTAGCTGCATGCCTACATCCGGAAGACGCCGAACTTCGGCTCGCCGATGGGCGCGTTCATCGCGGCCGAGAGGCCCAGCGACAGCACGCGGCGGGTGTCGGCGGGGTCGATCACGCCGTCGTCCCACAGCCGCGCGCTGGAGTAGTAGGGATGCGACTGCCGGCCGAACTGGTCGAGGATCGGCTGCTTGAAGGCCGCCTCCTCGTCGGCGCTCCACTGGCCGCCGCGCGACTCGATGCCGTCGCGCTTGACCGTGGCGAGCACGCTGGCCGCCTGCTCGGCCCCCATCACGCAGATCCGCGCACTGGGCCACATCCACAGGAAGCGCGGCGAATAGGCGCGGCCGCACATGCCATAGTTGCCGGCGCCGTAGCTGCCGCCGATGATCACGGTGAACTTGGGCACGCTGGCCGTCGCCACCGCCGTCACCAGCTTGGCGCCGTGGCGCGCGATGCCCTCGCTCTCGTACTTGCGGCCCACCATGAAGCCGGTGATGTTCTGCAGGAACACCAGCGGCACCTTGCGCTGGCAGCACAGCTCGATGAAGTGGGCGCCCTTCTGCGCCGACTCCGAAAACAGGATGCCGTTGTTGGCGATGATGCCGACCGGCATGCCTTCGATGTGCGCGAAGCCGCACACCAGCGTGGCGCCGAAGCGCGCCTTGAACTCGTGGAACTCGGAGGCGTCGACGATGCGGGCGATGATCTCGCGCACGTCGAAGGGTTTGCGCGCATCCGTGGGGATCACGCCGTACAGCTCCTTGGCGGCGTACTTCGGGGGCCGCGGCGCCCGCAGCTCCACGGGCGGCGTCTTGGCGCTGTTCAGCGTGGCGACGGCCTGGCGGGCGAGCGCCAGCGCGTGTTCGTCGTTCATGGCCAGGTGGTCGGCCACGCCCGAGAGCCGCGTGTGCACGTCGCCGCCGCCCAGGTCTTCTGCACTCACCACCTCGCCGGTGGCCGCCTTCACCAGGGGCGGGCCGCCCAGGAAGATGGTGCCCTGCTCCTTGACGATGATGGTCTCGTCGCTCATGGCCGGCACGTAGGCGCCGCCGGCGGTGCAGGAACCCATCACCACCGCGATCTGCGCGATACCTTGCGCGGACAGGTTGGCCTGGTTGTAGAAGATGCGGCCGAAGTGCTCGCGGTCGGGGAACACCTCGTCCTGGTTGGGCAGGTTGGCACCGCCGGAGTCCACCAGGTAGATGCAGGGCAGCCGGTTCTGCCAGGCGATCTCCTGGGCCCGCAGGTGCTTCTTCACCGTCATGGGGTAGTAGGTGCCGCCCTTGACGGTGGCGTCGTTGCAGACGATCACGCAGTCGACGCCGCTCACCCGGCCGATGCCCGTGATCAGGCCGGCGCAAGGGGCGGCCATCACGCCGTCCTTTTCCAGGTACATGCCGTGCGCCGCCAGCGGCGCGATCTCGAGGAAGGGCGTGCCCGGGTCCAGCAGCATCTGCACGCGCTCGCGCGGCGGCAGCTTGCCGCGCGCCTCGTGCTTCCGGCGCGCCGCCTCGCCACCGCCGGCCGCATGCAGCGCCACCTGCGCGTTCAGGTCCTCGACCAGCGCCTGCATGGCGGCGGCGTTGGCCTGGAAGTCGGCGGAACGGGCGTTGAGTTGTGTCTCGAGGGTCATGCTTCCTGTCTCTTCCTGCTTCACAGCTTAGCCCTTCCCGTCCCCGCCGGGTTGCCCTGCGGGTTGCAAATCCCGCCACGGCGCTAGACTTCGCCCGTGCCCAGTCCCCGCGCTCCCCGCACCCATGCGGCCGTCACGCCGATCGCCTTCGCCCAAGCCATCACCGCGGCTTATGCGCTGCATGGCCGCGCGCCCGGGCACGCCCTCGAGCTGGCACAGATCACGCCAGCCCAGCTGCGCCAGCCGGAGGCGCGCATGACCTCGCGGCAGATGGAGATCCTCTCCGCCGCCGCCATGCAGGAACTCGACGACGAAGGCCTGGGCGCCTTCTCCCGCCGCCTGCCCTGGGGCAGCTACGGCATGCTGGCACGCGCCTCGCTGACCGCGCCCGACCTGGGCGTGGCCCTGAAGCGCTGGTGCCGCCACCATGGCCTGCTGACGGACGACGTGCACCTGTCGCTGTCGGTCGCGGGCACCACGGCCGCCGTCACGCTGCGGGAGCGGCAAGCGCTGCCGGCCGCGGTGCGCGAACTGAGCCTGGCCTTCATCCTGCGCAACATCCACGGGCTGGCCTGCTGGTACGTGGACTCGCGCATCCCGCTGCTGGCGGCGCACTTTCCCTTTCCGGCGCCGCCGCATGCGGACGCCTACCCGCACATGTTCCCGGGCGAGCTCGCGTTCGACGCGAACGAGGCCGCGATGCGCTTCGATGCGGAGTACCTGAACCTGCCGCTCCGCCGCGACGAGAAGGCGCTGGCGCAGATGCTGCAGCGCGCGCTGTCGATCACCGTGCTGCAGTACCGGCGCGACCGCCTGCTGGTGCCGCAGGTGCGGCAGGCGCTGGCGGCGCATCCCACCCGCGCGCACAGCGCCGAGGCGCTCGCGCAGTTGCTGCACGTGTCCGCCCGCACGCTGCACCGGCAGCTGAAGGAAGAAGGCGCGAGCCTGCAGCAGCTGAAGGACGAAGTGCGGATGGAACGGGCGAAGGAGCTGCTGCTGCGGACGGATCGGCCGGTGAAGCAGGTCGCGGAAGCGGCGGGGTTCAGGAACGAGAAGAGTTTTGCGCGGGCTTTCCGGGCACTGGTAGGGGTGACGCCGAG
>DATAGN010000311.1:0-25705 GCA_036263715.1 Ramlibacter sp. | reverse complement strand
TGCACGCGCACCTCGAGCTTCGCGCCGGGGAAGGCGTCGTCGACCGCCGCCTCGAGGGCGGCGCCGTCACCGACTTCGCGGATGGTCTGCACCGCCGCTGCGAAGTCGGCGCCGTCATGGCCCAGCACCGGCGTGCGCGTGCCGATCTGGGGTGACCGCGCAGGCGCATCGGCATCCGAGCGGAAGTGGTCGTAGAAGCGCCAGGCACGGATCTGCTCGCGCAGGTCCAGCATCTCGGGCGCCCCGCGCGGGTCGACGTATTCCGCCAGCATGCTCGCGTAGGCGGGCAGCAAGCGGTCCACCGCGTGCCACCGGCCGTCGTCGCCGCGCGTCTCCAGCAGTGCATTGCGCCGGCGCACCAGCAGCGTCGCGGGGCGCAGCACCGGCCCGCTGAAGACCGCCTCCGCCTTCACCTCCGGGTCCTGGTGGAACAGCGTGCGCGGCACGGGAACGGGCAGGCCGATGTCGATGGCGTAGCCGTACTCCTGCGGCGTGTCGCCGGAGAAACCGAGCCGCAGGTTCACCGGCTGGTTGCGCCGGCTGCCCTCCACCGCCTGCTCGCCGCGGCGCATGGCTGCCGAAAACTGCTCCGGCCCGGCCCACAACACCGAAGGCAGGCCGCCTTCGCGCGCCAGCGAGCGCACCACGCCGCCGTGCGCGGTGTCGGCCAGCAGGCGCAACGCGCGGTAGACGCTGGACTTGCCGCTGCCATTCGGTCCGGTGATGAGCGTCAGCGCGCCCAGCGGCAGCACCAGTTGCCGCAGCGATCGGTAGTTGGAGATGGCGAGCGTGCGGATCACGGCCGCCGCACGGCCCTTCAGCCGGCGCCGAGTTCGTCCGCGCGGGCCTGTGCCGCGGCGAAGTCGAGGTCACCGGAATAGATCGCGCGGCCGCAGATCACGCCTTCGATGCCCTCGTCCTCCACCGCGCACAGCTTCTCGATGTCCGCGATGGAGCCGAGGCCGCCGGAGGCGATGACCGGGATCGTGAGCGACTGCGCCAGCTTCACGGTCGCGTCGATGTTGATGCCCGTGAGCATGCCGTCGCGGCCGATGTCCGTGTAGACGATGGATTCGACGCCCCAGTCCTCGAACTTCCTGGCGAGGTCCACGACTTCATGGCCGGTCAGCTTGCTCCAGCCGTCGGTGGCGACCTTGCCGTCCTTGGCGTCGAGTCCCACGATGATGTGGCCGCCGAAGGCCGTGCAGGCGTCCTTGAGGAAGCCCGGGTTCTTGACGGCGGCGGTGCCGATGATCACGTAGCGCAGCCCGCTGTCGATGTAGCGCTCGATCGTGTCCAGGTCGCGGATGCCGCCTCCGAGCTGCACCGGGATGTCGTCGCCCACCGCGCGCAGGATGGCCCGGATGGCGGTGAAGTTCTGCGGCTTGCCCGCGAACGCGCCGTTCAGGTCCACCAGGTGCAGGCGGCGCGCCCCGCGTTCGAGCCAGGTGCGCGCCATGGCGGCGGGGTCCTCGCTGAAGGTGGTGGCCTGGTCCATGTCGCCCTGCTTCAGGCGGACACAGTGACCGTCTTTCAGGTCGATCGCGGGGATCAGCAGCATGGGAGAGGGAGGTGGAAGGCGGCTGGGGGCCGCGACCCGGGGACCATCAGGGTGTCCAGTGGAGGAAGTTGCGGTACAGCGTGAGGCCCTGGTCGGCGCTTTTCTCGGGGTGGAACTGGGTCGCAAAAATATTATCGCGAGCCACGGCACAGGTAAAGCGCAGGCCGTACTCGGAATCCCCAACGTTGTGGCGCGGGTCCGACGGCCTGGCGTAGAACGAATGGACGAAATAGAAGAAGCTGCCGTCCGCGACGCCCTCCCACATCGGGTGCGCCTGCGCCTGCCGCACCCGGTTCCAGCCCATTTGCGGCACCTTGTAGCGGCTGCCATCGGGCTGGCGCCGGCCTTCCAGCTGGAATTTCACGACTTCGCCCGGAATCAGGCCGAGGCCGTCCGTGGGCCCTTCCTCGCTGCAATCCAGCAGCATCTGCATGCCCACGCAGACACCGAACAGGGGCTTGCTGGCCGCCGCCTCCAGCACGGAGTCCAGCAGGCCGGATTCGCGCAGCTCGCGCATGCAGTCGGGCATGGCGCCCTGCCCCGGCAGCACCACGCGTTCGGCCGCACGCACCTCTTCGGGGCGTGACGTGACGATCGCCTCGATCGTGGGGTCCTGCGCGGCGACGTGCAGGACCGCCTGCGACACCGAGCGCAGGTTGCCCATGCCGTAGTCGACCACGGCCACGACGCGCTTGCTCAAAGGCTGCCCTTGGTGGACGGGATCGTGCCTGCCGAGCGGGGATCGAGCTCCAGCGCGAAGCGCAACGCGCGGGCGAAGGCCTTGAACACGGTCTCGCACTGGTGGTGCGCGTTCTCGCCGCGCAGGTTGTCCACGTGCAGCGTCACGAAGGCGTGGTTGCAGAAGCCCTGGAAGAACTCATGGGCCAGCTGCGTGTCGAAGGTGCCGATCATGCCGCTCTTGAACGGCACGTTCATGATCAGGCCCGGCCGGCCGGAAAAATCGATCACCACGCGCGAGAGCGCCTCGTCCAGCGGCACGTAGGCATGGCCGTAGCGGCGGATGCCCTTCTTGTCGCCGACGGCCTTGTAGACCGCCTGCCCGAGCGTGATGCCGACGTCCTCCACCGTGTGGTGGCCGTCGATGTGCAGGTCGCCCTTGGCGTCGATCTCCAGGTCGATCAGGCCGTGGCGGGCGATCTGGTCCAGCATGTGGTCGAAGAAACCGATGCCGGTGGCCAGCTTGGCCTGGCCGCTGCCGTCGAGGTTCACGCGGACGGTGATCTGCGTCTCCGCCGTGTTGCGGGTGATTTCGGAAATGCGGGGAGTCGTCATAGGGTGGACTGCAGGGCCGCCAGCAGCTGCGTGTTCTCTTCGGCGGTGCCGACCGTCAGGCGCAGGCATCCGGCCAGCAGCGGGTGCATTCTAGAAACGTTCTTCACGAGCACCTTGCGGGCCTTCAGGGCCTCGAAGCTGCCCGCGGGGTCGGCCACGCGCACCAGGATCATGTTGGCGTCGCTGCGCCAGGACTTCAGGCCCATGGCCTCCAGTGCCGCCTGGATGCGTGCGCGCTCGCGCTTGATGTCCTCGGCCTGGGCGGCGAACACCGCCTCGTGCTCCAGCGCGAACAGCGCCGCTTCGGCGTTCAGCACGCTGATGTTGTAGGGCGGGCGGACCTTGTCGATCTCCGCCACCAGCTTCGCGGGTCCCATCATGTAGCCGATGCGCACGCCGGCCAGGCCGAACTTGCTCATGGTGCGCATCAGGAGCACGTGCTCGTGGCGCGTGACACGATCCAGGTAGCTGCGGCCGGCAAAGGGCTGGTAGGCCTCGTCGATCACCACGAAGCCCGGGGCGGCCTGCACGATCTTCTCGATCGTGTCGGCGTCCCAGAGGTTCGAGGTGGGATTGTTGGGGTAGGCGAGGTAGACGATCGCGGGCTGGTGCTGCGCGATGGCGGCGAGCATCGCCTTTTCATCGAGTTCGAAGTCGGGCGTGAGGTCGACGCCGACGAACTGCAGCCCCTGCAGCTGCGCGCTCATCGCGTACATGACGAAGCCGGGCAGCGGCGCCAGGATCGTGGCGCCCGGCAGGTCGCAGGCCATGGCCAGCAGCGAGATCAGTTCGTCGGAGCCGTTGCCCAGCATCAGGCCGAAGCCTTCCGGCAGGTTGGCGTGGCGCGCCAGCGCGGAGCGCAGGGCATCGATGCGTTCGCCGGGGTAGCGGTTCAGGGCGACCTCGGCGAGGCGTTCACCGAGCTGCCGGCGCAGTTCCGGCGGCAGCCGGTGCGGGTTCTCCATCGCATCGAGCTTGACCATGCCGCGCGCGTCCTGGATCGCGTAGGCGTGCATGGACTGCACGTCCTGGCGGATGCGGGTGGCGATGAGTTGGTCGAGGGTGGCGGGCATGGGTGGGTCTGCTGAGGTCGGTGAACGCAGAGTGCGCAGAGTGCGCAGAGGTTACGCAGAGAACGCAGAGATCAAAACCGGACGGCTGTTTTCTGCGTCCTCTGCGTAACCTTTGCGTCCTCTGCGTTCACCGACGCTGGACAGTGACAATCCTACCGCTTCAGCCGTAACTCTGCCGCGCGCGCATGCGCCTGCAGGCCCTCGCCATAGGCGAGTTCGGCGGCGATCACGCCCAGCTTCTGGGCGCCGGCTTCGCTGACCTCGATGATGCTGCTGCGCTTCTGGAAGTCGTAGACCCCCAGCGGGCTCGAGAAACGCGCCGTCGTGCTCGTGGGCAGCACGTGGTTGGGGCCGGCGCAATAGTCGCCCAGCGACTCGCTCGTGTACGCGCCCAGGAAGATCGCGCCGGCATGCCGCAGCAGCGGCTCCCACCGGTGCGGATCGCCGCTGGCGATCTCCAGGTGCTCCGGCGCGATGCGATTGCTGATCTCGCACGCTTCTTCCATGCTGCGCGTGCGGATCAACGCGCCACGGCCGGTGAGCGACTTCGCGATGATCTCCGCACGCGGCATCTCCGGCAGCATGCGGTCGATCGCTGCCTGCACTTCGTCGATGTACGCGGCATCCGGACACAGCAGGATCGACTGCGCCAGTTCGTCGTGCTCGGCCTGCGAGAACAGGTCCATCGCCACCCAGTCGGCCGGCGTCGTGCCGTCGGCCAGCACCAGGATCTCGCTGGGGCCGGCGATCATGTCGATGCCCACCTGGCCGAACACGCGCCGCTTGGCCGCGGCCACGTAGGCATTGCCGGGACCCGTCACCTTGTCCACGCGCGGTACCGTTTCGGTGCCATAGGCCAGCGCACCGACTGCCTGCGCGCCACCGATCGTGAAGGCGCGCGTGACACCCGCCACGTGCGCCGCCGCCAGCACCAGCGGATTCTTCTCGCCCCGCGGCGTGGGCACCACCATGATGATTTCGCCCACGCCCGCGACCTGCGCGGGAATGGCGTTCATCAGCACGGACGACGGATACGCCGCCTTGCCGCCCGGCACGTAGATGCCGACCCGGTCCACGGGCGTGACCTTCTGCCCGAGCAGCGTGCCGTCGGCGTCCCGGTAGCTCCAGCTCTCGCCGCTGGCCTTCTTCTGGGCCTCGTGGTAGCTGCGCACCCGCCGCGCCGCTTCCTCCAGCGCGCTGCGCTGCTTCGCGGGCAGGCCGTCGAAGGCCGCCTCCAGCTCGGACGGCTGCAGCTGCAGCTGCGCCATGGAGCTGGCTTCCATGTCGAAGCGGCGCGTGTACTCCAGCACCGCGGCATCGCCGCGCTTTTGCACGTCGCCCAGGATTTTCGCCACGGCCTCTTCGATGCCCGCGTCCGTATCCGCCGACCAATGCAGGCGCGCCGCCAGCGCGGCATCGAAGCCGCCCTCGGTGGTGTCCAGGCGCAGGGGTCGGGCAGTGGCAGTCATCGGGGGGAGGCTTCGACGGTTCGCGCGAACACGTCGATCAGGTGGCGGATGGGTTCTTGCTTGAGCTTGAGCGCGGCCTGGTTGACCACCAGGCGCGAGCTGATGTCCATGATGCGTTCGACCTCGACGAGGTTGTTCGCCTTGAGCGTGCCGCCGGTGGACACCAGGTCGACGATCGCGTCGGCCAGGCCGGTCAGCGGCGCGAGCTCCATGGAGCCATACAGCTTGATCAGGTCGACGTGCACGCCCTTGGCCGCGAAGAACTCGCGGGCGATGTTCACGTACTTGGTGGCCACGCGCAGGCGCGAGCCCTGGCGCACGGCCGACGCGTAGTCGAAGTCGGCGCGCACCGCCACGCTCACGCGGCAGGTCGCGATGCGCAGGTCCAGCGGCTGGTACAGGCCCTGGGTCCCGTGCTCGATCAGCGTGTCCTTGCCGGTGACGCCCAGGTCGGCGCCGCCGAACTGCACGTACGTCGGAACGTCCGTGGCGCGCACCAGCACGACCTGCAGGTTCGGATTGCTCGTCGGCAGAATCAGCTTGCGCGATCGTTCCGGGTCCTCCAGAACGGAAATCCCTGCGGCTTTCAGGAGCGGCAGGGTTTCGTCGAAGATGCGCCCCTTGGAGAGCGCGAGCGTGAGGGCGGGCTTCCCCGCAGAGGTCATCTGATTCTTTCGATGTCGCCACCGATGGCGCGGATCTTGGCTTCCATCTGTTCGTAGCCACGGTCGAGATGGTAAATCCGATCGACGATGGTCTCGCCGTCCGCCACCAGGCCGGCGATGACCAGGCTGGCCGAAGCACGCAGGTCCGTCGCCATGACGGTCGCGCCGGACAGGCGCTCGACACCGTGCGTGACGGCGACCTTGCCGTCCACGTCGATGTTGGCGCCCATGCGCATCAGCTCGCTGACGTGCATGAAGCGGTTCTCGAAGATGGTCTCCGTGATCTTGGCGCTGCCTTCGGAGATGCAGTTCAGCGCCATGAATTGCGCCTGCATGTCGGTGGGGAAGCCCGGGTATTCGGTGGTCTTGAAGCTCTGGGCTTCCAGGCGGCCTTCGGACTTGACGCGGATGCCGCCGTCCACGGCCTCGACGTGCGCCCCCGCCTTCTGCAGCAGCTCGATCACGACGCCCAGGTGGTCGACGCGGCCTTCCTTCAGGATCACGTCGCCGCCGGTTGCCGCCACGGCGCACAGGAAGGTGCCGCACTCGATGCGGTCGGCCACCACGCTGTGCGTCGCCGCATTCAGTTTCTCCACGCCCTGGATGCGGATGCGCTCGGTGCCGTGGCCTTCGACCTTGGCGCCCATCGCATTGAGCATGTCGCCCAGGTCGATGATCTCGGGCTCCATCGCCGCGTTCTCCAGGATGGTCTCGCCTTCCGCCAGGGCCGCAGCCATCATGAAGTTCTCGGTGCCGGTCACCGTGATCATGTCCGTGCGGATCGAGGCGCCTTTCAGGCGGGTCCACCCCTTGGGCAGCTTCGCGATCATGTAGCCGTGGTCGATGACGATCTCGGCGCCCATGCGGCGCAGGCCCTTGATGTGCTGGTCGACGGGCCGCGCGCCGATGGCGCAGCCGCCGGGCAGCGACACCGTCGCCTCGCCGAAGCGCGCGAGCAGCGGACCGAGCGCCAGCACCGCCGCGCGCATGGTCTTCACCATCTCGTACGGCGCTTCGGGGAAGTGCAGGTTCGACGACTCGATGACGACGGTGCCGTCCGGGCTGAACTCCGCCGTCGCGCCCATGTTGCGAATGAGCTTGAGCATCGTCGCCACGTCCTGCAGGCGCGGGATGTTCTGCAGGGTGACGGGACCGGGCGTGAGCAGCGCGGCACAGAGTTCCGGCAGGGCGGCGTTCTTCGCACCGGAAATGCGAATCTCTCCGGCGAGCTTGTGGCCGCCGCGAATCAAGAGCTTGTCCATGGGCCTCAGTGTGGAAGGGCCGCCCACTCCGCGGGCGTATAGGTCTTCATCGACAAGGCGTGAACCTCGTCGGTGTGCATTCTCGCACCCAGGGCCGCATAGACGCGCTGGTGCCGCTGGATAGCACGCAAACCGGCGAACTCGGCTGACACGACCACCGCCGACCAGTGGCGGCCGTCACCGTCCACCTCGAGGTGTTCGCAGGGCAGGCCGGCAGCGATGATGGCGCGGAGTTCGTCGGAGGTCATGATGGAGGTTACTGTTCAGCCGCGAATCTTGTAGCCGATGCGCAGCAGGTGGACGGCGATCGCACTGACGACCAGCATCGCGCTGCCGACGATCGCCAGGCTCAGCCATGGCGAGACGTCGCTCACGCCGAAGAAGCCGTAGCGGAAGCCGTCGATCATGTAGAAGAACGGGTTGAGGTGGCTGACCTGCTGCCAGAACTGCGGCAGCGAGTGGATCGAATAGAACACGCCGGACAGGAACGTCATCGGCATGATCACGAAGTTCTGGAACGCCGCCATCTGGTCGAACTTCTCGGCCCAGAGCCCGGCGATGAGACCGAGCGCGCCCATCATGCCGGCGCCGAGCCCCGCGAACACCAGGATCCACAGCGGCGCGGCGAAGCTGACTGGCGCGAACCACACGGTGACGAGGAACACGCCCAGGCCGACGCACAGGCCACGGGCGATCGACGAGCCCACGTAGGCGATGAACCAGCTCCAGTGCGACAGCGGCGTGAGCAGCACGAACACCAGGTTGCCCATGATCTTGCTCTGGATCAGGGACGAGGAGCTGTTGGCGAAGGCGTTCTGCAGCACGCTCATCATCACGAGGCCCGGCACCAGGAAGGCGGTGTAGCTGATGGTGTCGTAGACCTTGACGCGGTCGGACAGCACGTGGCCGAAGATCAGCAGGTACAGCAACGCCGTCAGCACCGGCGCCGCGACGGTCTGGAACCCGACCTTCCAGAAGCGCAGGGTTTCCTTGTACAGGAGGGTCTGCCAGCCGTTCATGCCGATCCTGCCGTGCACAGGAGTGAACGCAGAGGACGCAGAGCGAGCGCAGAGGACGCAGAGAAAACCGGGAGAAGGATGTCCTTCTGCGTCCTCTGCGTCACCTTTGCGTCCCCTGCGTTCACCTGCTCCGAGCGGCACTTCATCACTGCGGTACCCCTGCCCTTTCCGCCATGACGTCGATGAAGACGTCCTCCAGGTCCGCCTTGCGGATCTCGACGTCTTCCACGCGCAGCCCCGCCTGGCGGATCACGGCCAGGTGCTGTTCGATCTCGTGTGCGTCATGCGCGGGCAACTGCACGATGCGGCCGGTCACGCGCGCCTTGCCCTCGAACTCCGGCGGCAGCGCCCCATCGAGCTTGAAGCGCAGCACGTTGCTGGACGCCGCCTTGAGCAAATCGCTCGTGCGCTCCAGCGCCACCACCTTGCCCTGCTTGAGCATCGCAATGCGGCTGCACAGCGCCTCGGCCTCTTCCAGGTAGTGCGTCGTCAGCAGCACCGTGTGCCCCTGCCGATTGAGCTTGGCGATGAACTGCCAGAGGGTCTGGCGCAGTTCGACATCCACGCCGGCCGTGGGCTCGTCCAGCACGATCACCGGCGGCCGGTGCACGAGCGCCTGCGCCACCAGCACGCGGCGCTTCATGCCGCCGGAGAGCTGGCGCATGTTCGCCGTCGCCTTGTCGGCCAGTCCCAGGCTGGAAAGCAGTTCGTCGACCCAGTCGTCGTTGTTCTTCACGCCGAAGTACCCCGACTGGATGCGCAGCGATTCGCGCACGGTGAAGAACGGGTCGAACACCAGTTCCTGCGGCACCACGCCGAGCTGGCGCCGCGCCGCGGCGTAGTCGCGCTGCACGTCGTGGCCGTGCACGAGGACCTGCCCGGAGGTGGCACGCGCCAGGCCGGCCAGGATGCTGATCAGGGTGGTCTTGCCGGCGCCGTTGGGCCCGAGCAGGCCGAAGAACTCGCCTTCCTCGATGTCGAAGCCGACGCCATCGAGCGCCCGGAAGCTGCCGCGCGCCGTGGTGAAGACTTTGGAGACGGACTGGAAGGAGACGGCGGGCATGGGCAACCGGCGATTTTACGGCCGGGGTGCCTTCACGCGCTCAGGACCCGGAATTCTCCGGCAGCAGCCCGCCCACGCCATACAGCGCCGCCAGGGCCCGCAGGCGCGGGTGCAGGTGCGACACCGAGAAGGTCTTGCCCAGGGCCAGCGCCTCGCGCCGGCATTCGAGCAGTACCGCCAGGGCGGACGAATCGAACTTGCGCAGCGCCGATGCGTCCGCCACCGCCTGCGTGCCGGCCTCCGAACGCAGCGCCTGCGCCAGCATGTGGCAGCAGGCCGGCGCGGTGCCGTGCGTCAGTTCGGCGGGCAGCACCAGCATCTCAGCCTCCGCCGAGCCGCCTCAAGGAGGCTGAAGCCCCGACGGGGGGCAGCGACCCACACGCAGTGGGGGAGCGTGGGGGCATCATGTTCCTCAGCCCTTCCTGGCGTTGTTCGAGCGATTGCGCTCGGAGAGCGAAGCGATCAGGCCGTCGACGCCCTTGGCATTGATCTCCTGCGCGAACTGGCTGCGGTAGGTTTCCACCAGCCACACGCCCAGCACGTTCAGGTTGTAGATCTTCCAGCCCGTGCCCTGCCCCGGCGTCTTCTCCAGCCGGTATTCCAGCTGGATCGGCTCGCCCCGGCCGCGGATTTCGCTGCGCACCACGACGTCGGTGTCGGCAGGTGCGCTGCGCATCGGCTTGACCGTGACCGTCTCCTCGGAGACCTGCGCCAGCGCGCCGGAATACGTGCGCACCAGCAGCAGCTTGAATTCGTCCTGCAGGCGCTGGCGCTGTTCGGGCGTGGCCTGCCGCCAGGCGGGGCCGACCGCCGAAGCCGTCATGCGCGCGAAGTTCACGTTGGGCATGATCTTCGCGTCGACCACCTGCATGATCCGGTTGATGTCACCGGACTGCACCAGCTTGTCGGTCTTGATGGTGTTGAGCACCTCGTCGGAGAGGCGCTTCATCATCACGTCGGGCGCTTCGTCGGCGGCATGCGCCAGCGGCCACGCCATCATGGCGCCGGCGGTCAGCACGGCGGCGGTTAAGCGGCCCAGGGTACGTCTTTGCATCATGGAAATCCTTTCAACCGGGCTTGGGCCCGGCTCTCCCGTTCGAATGGGTCGAGCTTGCCCGGTTTCCGGTCTGCTCGGCCATGTCAGCAACAGTTTGCAACTGCTCTAACGCGCGGGAGCCGCCGCCGGCCGACCGGCAGGGGCGCTGGAGGGCACCTGGGACTCGTCCGGCAGGGCAGGCGGCACTTCCTTGTCGTCCCCGCGGTCGTACACCTCGGCGCGGCGGCGCTGCAGGTACGCGTCCCGCGTGAAGGAATACTTGTCCAGGGCCGCCTCCTCCAGGACGTTGCCGACCCGCAGCAGGTTCGACCGCCTGTCGACGATGCGCACAGCCTGCACCGCGTGGCGCGTGCCGGCCGGGTCGATCTGGCGCACCAGGTCGTAGCGGTAGTCCACCGGCAGGGCCACGGCATCGCGCAGCGTCGAGGACCCCAGCAGCGGGATCACCAGGTAAGGGCCCGCGGGCACGCCCCAGCGGCCCAGCGTCTGGCCGAAGTCCTCGCGGTGCCGCTCGATGTTCAGGTTGCTCGCCACGTCGAAGATGCCGAACACGCCGAACATCGTGTTGATGTGGAAGCGCGCCAGGTTCTCCTCGAAATCCTGCAGGCGGAACTGCAGCAGGCTGTTGACCGCGGACCACGCGTCGCCGAGGTTGCCGAAGAAGTTGGACACGCCGGTGCGCACCAGCGGCGGGACCTTGTCGCGATACAGCGTGGCGACGGGACGCAGCACGACGCGGTCGACCCCTTCGTTGAATTCGTAGGCGCCGCGGTTGAAGCCTTCCCACGGGTCGCGCGGGCTCGGGTTGGCCACGGCGCAGCCGCCCAGGGCGACGACGGTGAGCGTCGCTCCGAGGGCGCCGGCGAGGCGGGCGGACAGGCTGGCAAGTTTCATTTCTTCGTCGTCCCTGTGGTCGGGCCTTCCGCTGCCTTGTTGTACAGGAACTGCCCGATCAGGTTTTCCAGCACGACCGCGGATTGCGTGTTCGTGATGGTATCTCCGGCGGCGAGGTTCTTGTCGTCGGCTCCCGCCTCGACCCCGATGTACTGCTCACCCAGCAGCCCGCTGGTCAGGATCTTCAGCGAGCTGTCCTTGGGGAAGCGGTAACGGCTTTCCAGCGCGAGCGTGACGTTGGCGCGGAAGCCCTTGTCGTCGAACGTGATCGATTCCACGCGGCCTACGACGACCCCGGCGCTCTTGACCGCGCCACGCGGCTTCAGGCCGCCGATGTTGTCGAACTTGCCGACGACGCGGTAGGTGGGCTGGAAGCTCAGCGTCAGCAGGTTGGCGGCCTGCAGGGCGAGGAAGGCCAGCGCGGCTGCGCCGATGAGGACGAAGAGCCCCACCCAGACGTCGTTCTTGTTGCGCTCCATGAGACGAACTCCTAAATGCTGAACATCATCGCGGTCAGGATGAAGTCGAGGGCGAGCACCGCCAGCGACGCCATCACCACCGTGCGCGTGGTCGCGCGCGACACGCCTTCGGGCGTGGCGTGCGCCTCGTAGCCTTGCAGCACCGCGATGAAGGTGACCGCGATTCCGAACACCAGGCTCTTGATCACGCCGTTGCCGACGTCCTTGAACACGTCGACGCCACCTTGCATCTGGCTCCAGAAGGCGCCGGGGTCGACGCCGATCAGCGCCACGCCCACCACCCAGCCGCCGATGATGCCCACCGCGTTGAACACGGCGGCCAGCAGCGGCATGGTGATCACGCCGGCCCAGAACCGAGGCGCCAGGATGCGCTGCACCGGATCGACGGCCATCATCTCCATGGCCGACAGCTGCTCGCCGGCCTTCATGAGGCCGATTTCCGCGGTGAGCGAGGTGCCGGCGCGGCCGGCGAACAGCAGCGCCGTCACCACCGGCCCGAGCTCGCGCACCAAGCTGAGGGCCACCATCAGGCCCAGTGCTTCCGAGGAGCCGTAGCGTTGCAGGATGTAGTAACCCTGCAGCGCCAGCACGAAGCCGACGAAAAGGCCCGACACGCCGATGATCGCCAGCGAGTAGTTGCCGAGGAAGTGCACCTGGTCGCGCAGCAGCCGCGTGCGCGCAAAAGTGGGGCCGACCAGTGCCAGCAGCCGCAGCAGCAGGCGCGTCGCATGGCCCACATCGGCGAGCTTGGTACGCACGGTGAAGCCGACGTCGGAGGGGCGCCACCAGCTCATAGGCCGAGGCCTCCGCTGAAATCCTCGTTCACCGAAGGTCCCGGATAGTGGAAGTGCACCGGCCCTTCGGGCAGCGCGTGCACGAACTGGTGCACCAGCGGATCCTGCGAGTTGCGCACTTCGTCGGGCGTGCCCTGCGCGGCCACGCGCCCGTTGGCCAGCACGATCACCTGGTCGGCGATGTGGAAGGTTTCTTCCAGGTCGTGCGACACCACGATGCTGGTGATGCCCAGCGTGTCATTCAGCTGGCGGATCAGGTGCGCCGCGGTCCCCAGCGAGATCGGGTCGAGTCCGGCGAAGGGCTCGTCGTACATCACGAGGTCCGGGTCGAGCGCGATCGCGCGCGCCAGCGCCACCCGGCGCGCCATGCCGCCGGACACCTGGCTGGGCATCAGGTCACGCGCGCCGCGCAGGCCCACCGCATTCAGCTTCATCAGCACGATGTCGCGCACCAGGCTCTCGGGCAGCTGCAGGTGCTCGCGCATCGGGAAGGCCACGTTCTCGAACACGGACAGGTCGGTGAACAGCGCGCCGAACTGGAACAGCATGCCCATGCGCCGGCGCATGCGGTACAGGCCTTCGCGATCCAGCGTGGAAATGCTTTCGCCGTCGAACAGCAGTTCACCCGACTGCGGACGCACCTGCCCCCCGATGAGGCGCAGCACCGTGGTCTTGCCGCCGCCCGATGCGCCCATGAGCGCCGTCACCTTGCCGCGGGGCACGGTGAAGCTCACGTCTTCGAGGATGCGCCGCTGGCCGTAGCCGAAGCTCAAGTTGCGGCATTCGACCAGCACGCTGGCGTCGGGATCGGTCATCCGATGGGGGACGGCCGCGCTTGCGTCGGCCGGTAGCTGAAAGCCAAGGATGATAGGTCCTTTGGCCAAGAGCACTCTTACGCGGGCGTGAGGCGCGCCCGCGCTGTCGCTTTATCGCGGCAGGTCAGAAAATCCCATCAGGAATTCGTCGACGGCGCGTGCCGCCTGTCGGCCCTCGCGGATCGCCCAGACGACCAGCGATTGACCGCGGCGCATGTCACCGGCAGCGAACACCTTGGGCACGTTGGTCGCGTAACCACCGGTGAAGTCGGTCGTCGCCTTGGCGTTGCCGCGCGCGTCCTTGTCCACGCCGAAGCCTTCCAGGATGCTCTGCACCGGGCTGACGAAACCCATGGCCAGCAGCACGAGGTCGGCCTGGTATTCCTTTTCGGTGCCCGGGATCTCGACGAACTTGCCGTCCTTGAACTCCACGTGCGCGGTCTTCAGGCCCGTGACCTTGCCGTTGGCGCCCACGAACTCCTTGGTCGCGATCGCGAACTCGCGCTCGCAGCCTTCCTCGTGCGAGGAGGAAGTGCGCAGCTTGTACGGCCAGTAGGGCCAGGTCAGCGGCTTGTTCTCCTGCTCCGGCGGCTGCGGCATCAGTTCGAACTGCACCACGCTCTTGGCGCCGTGGCGGTTGCTCGTGCCCACGCAGTCGCTGCCGGTGTCGCCGCCGCCGATGACGATGACGTGCTTGCCGTCGGCGCGGATCTGGCCGTCCACCTGGTCGCCCGCGTTCACCTTGTTCTGCTGCGGCAGGAATTCCATGGCGAAGTGGACGCCGTCGAGATCGCGTCCGGGCACCGGCAGGTCGCGCGATTGCTCGGCGCCGCCCGTGAGCACCACCGCGTCGAAGTCCTGCTGAAGCTGCTTCGGGGAGATGGTCGTCTTCGCCCAGTTGGTGACCTTCGAGTCCTTGGGCAGCTCGCCGATCATCACGCCGGTGCGCACGGTCACGCCTTCGGCCGTCATCTGTTCGACGCGGCGATCAATGTGGTGCTTCTCCATCTTGAAGTCGGGGATGCCGTAGCGCAGCAGGCCGCCGACGCGGTCGTTCTTCTCGAACAGCGTCACGTCGTGGCCGGCCCGCGCCAGTTGCTGGGCCGCCGCCAGGCCGGCCGGGCCGGAGCCGACCACGGCCACCTTCTTGCCGGTCTTGATGCGCGGGATGCGCGGCTGCACCCAGCCGTTCTCCCAGGCGCGGTCGGCGATGGCCTGCTCGATCGACTTGATCCCCACCGGCACCGAATTGAAGTTGAGCGTGCACGCCGCCTCGCACGGTGCGGGGCAGATGCGGCCGGTGTACTCCGGAAAGTTGTTCGTGGAGTCCAGCATGATCCACGCGTCCTTCCAGTCCTGCTGGTACACCAGGTCGTTGAAGTCCGGGATCAGGTTGTTGACGGGGCAGCCCGAGTTGCAGAACGGGATGCCGCAGTCCATGCAGCGCGCCGCCTGCACCTTGGCCTGCGCGTCATCGAGGCCGATCGTGAATTCCTTGTAGTGCTTCAGGCGCTCGGGCACGGGCTTGTAGCCCTCGGGCACGCGCTCGTATTCCAGGAAGCCGGTGACTTTTCCCATGGTTCTCTTTCGCTCTTCTTATTTCGCCGGGGCCGTCTCTTGCGGCATCGCGGCTTCCTGGTTGTTGCCGACGCTCGCCAGCTCCACCTCGCGCTCGTACATCTCGGCCAGTGCGCGCTTGTATTCGTTGGGAAACACCTTCACGAACTTCATGCGGGCTTGGGCCCAGTCGTCCAGCAGTTCGCGCGCCCGGCGGCTGCCGGTCCAGCGGTTGTGGTCCTCCAGCAGCTTCTTGAGCAGCGCCTCGTCGGTCTGGTCGCGGTGCAGCTTGGTCCTGCCCGAAGCGGCGGTCTGTTCGGCGGTGCTGCCCACGCGCTCAAGCGACACCATGGCGGTGTTGCAGCGGCTGCCGAACTTGCCGTCCTCGTCGTACACGTAGGCGACGCCGCCGGACATGCCCGCGGCGAAGTTGCGGCCGGTCTTGCCCAGCACCACCACCGTGCCGCCCGTCATGTATTCGCAGCCGTGGTCACCCGTGCCTTCGACCACCGCCGTGGCGCCCGAGAGGCGCACCGCGAAACGCTCGCCCGCCACGCCGCTGAAGAAGGCCTCGCCGGACGTCGCGCCGTACAGGGCGGTGTTGCCGATGATGATGTTCTTGGTCGCTTCGCCCCGGAAGTCGATCGAGGGACGCACCACCACCCGGCCACCCGACAGGCCCTTGCCCGTGTAGTCGTTGGCATCGCCGATCAGGTACAGGGTGATGCCCCGGGCAAGGAAAGCGCCGAAGGATTGGCCGCCCGTGCCTTCGAGCTGGATGCGCAGCGTGTCGTCGGGCAGGCCTTCCGGATGCACCCTGGTCAGCGCGCCGGAGAGCATGGCGCCCACCGAGCGGTTCACGTTGCGGGCGTGCTCCATGAACTGCACCTTCTCGCCGCGCTCGATCGCCGCGCGCGACTTCTCGATCAGCACCTTGTCGAGGCTGCGGTCGAGGCGGTGGTCCTGCTCCTCCACGTGGAACCGCGCCACGTCCGCCGGAACCTTCGGCAGCACGAAGAGGCGGCTGAAGTCCAGCCCGCGCGCCTTCCAGTGGGCGATGCCCTTGCGGATGTCCAGCAGGTCGGCGCGGCCGATCAGGTCGTCGAACTTGCGCACCCCCAGCTGCGCCATGATCTGGCGCACTTCCTCGGCGACGAAGAAGAAGTAGTTGACGACGTGTTCCGGCTTGCCGGCGAACTTCTTGCGCAGCACCGGGTCCTGCGTGGCCACGCCCACCGGGCAGGTGTTCAGGTGGCACTTGCGCATCATGATGCAGCCCTCGACCACCAGCGGCGCCGTGGCGAAGCCGAATTCGTCGGCGCCCAGGAGCGCGCCGATCACCACGTCGCGGCCGGTCTTCATCTGGCCGTCGGCCTGCACCCGGATGCGGCCACGCAGGCGATTGAGCACCAGCGTCTGCTGCGTCTCGGCCAGGCCGATTTCCCAGGGCGAGCCGGCGTGCTTGATCGACGACCAGGGCGAGGCGCCCGTGCCGCCGTCATGCCCGGCGATCACCACGTGATCGGCCTTGCACTTGGCCACGCCCGCGGCGATGGTGCCCACGCCCACCTCGGACACCAGCTTCACGCTGATGCTCGAATGCGTCGCCACGTTCTTCAGGTCGTGGATCAGCTGCGCCAGGTCCTCGATCGAATAGATGTCGTGGTGCGGCGGCGGGGAGATGAGGCCCACGCCCGGCACCGAGTAGCGCAGCTTGCCGATGTACTTGGAGACCTTGCCGCCGGGCAGCTGGCCGCCCTCGCCGGGCTTGGCGCCCTGCGCCATCTTGATCTGGATCTGGTCGGCCGAAGCCAGGTACTCCGCGGTCACGCCGAACCGGCCGGAAGCCACCTGCTTGATGCGCGAACGCAGGGAGTCGCCGTCCTGCAGCGGGATGTCGACCTCGACGACGTCGCGCCCGATGATGTCGGCCATGCTCTGGCCGGTGCGCACCGGGATGCCCTTGAGTTCCTGGCGATAGCGTGCCGGGTCCTCGCCGCCTTCGCCGGTGTTGCTCTTGCCGCCGATGCGGTTCATGGCGATGGCCAGCGTGGCGTGCGCCTCGGTGGAGATGGAGCCCAGCGACATCGCACCGGTGGCGAAGCGCTTGACGATCTCCTTGGCGGACTCGACCTCGTCGACCGGAATCGCGTTGGAGGGGTCGAACTTGAACTCGAACAGGCCGCGCAGCGTCATGTGCCGCCGGTTCTGGTCGTTGATGATCTGGGCGTACTCCTTGTACGTGTTCCAGTTGTTCGCGCGCGCCGCGTGCTGCAGCTTGGCGATGGCGTCCGGCGTCCACATGTGCTCTTCGCCGCGGGTGCGCCAGGCGTATTCGCCGCCGGTGTCCAGCATGGAGGCCAGCACGGGATCGCTGCCGAAGGCGGCCTTGTGCAGGCGGATCGCTTCCTCGGCGATCTCGAACACGCCGATGCCCTCGACGCGGCTGGAGGTGCCGGTGAAGTATTTCTCGATCGTGTCGCTGTTGAGGCCGATGGCTTCGAACAACTGCGCGCCGCAATAGGACATGTACGTCGACACGCCCATCTTGGACATGATCTTCGACAGGCCCTTGCCGATCGCCTTGATGTAGTTGTAGATCGCCTTTTCGGGGTTCAGGTCGCCCGGCAGGTCCTTGTGGATGGAGATCAGCGTCTCCATCGCGAGGTAGGGGTGCACGGCCTCCGCACCGTAGCCGGCCAGCACGCCGAAGTGATGCACCTCGCGCGCCGAACCCGTCTCCACCACCAGGCCGGCGGTCGTGCGCAGGCCCTCGCGGATCAGGTGCTGGTGGATCGACGACAGCGCCAGCAGCGCGGGGATGGCGACCTTCTCGGCGGAGACCGCGCGGTCGCTGATGATCAGGATGTTCTTGCCGCTGCGAAGCGCATCCACCGCCTCGGCGTTCAGCGAGGCCAGCTTGGCTTCCACACCCTCGTGGCCCCAGGCCAGCGGATAGGTGATGTCCAGCGTGTAGCTGCGGAACTTGCCGTGCGTGTGCTTCTCGATCTCGCGCAGCTTCTGCATGTCCGCGAAGTCCAGGATCGGCTGGCTCACCTCCAGCCGCATCGGCGGGTTGACCTGGTTGATGTCCAGCAGGTTGGGCTTGGGACCGATGAAGGAGACCAGCGACATCACGATCGCTTCGCGGATCGGGTCGATCGGCGGGTTGGTCACCTGCGCGAACAACTGCTTGAAGTAGCTGTACAGCGGCTTGTTCTTGTCGGACAGCACGGCCAGCGGGCTGTCGTTGCCCATGGAGCCCACGCCTTCCTCGCCGGCGGTGGCCATGGGCGCCATCAGGAACTTGATGTCTTCCTGCGTGTAGCCGAAGGCCTGCTGGCGATCGAGCAGCTCGATGTTGTTCTGCGGCGCGTCACCGGAGCCCTGCGACAGGTCGTCGAGCTTGATGCGCAGGTTCTCGATCCACTGCTTGTAGGGCTTGGCGTTGGCGAGCGAGGCCTTCAGTTCCTCGTCGTCGATCATGCGGCCCTGCTCCAGGTCGATCAGGAACATCTTGCCGGGCTGCAGGCGCCACTTGCGCACGATCTTGTTCTCGGGCACCGGCAGCACGCCCGACTCGGAGGCCATGATCACCAGGTCGTCGTCGGTCACGCAGTAGCGCGAGGGCCGCAGGCCGTTGCGGTCCAGCGTGGCGCCGATCTGGCGGCCGTCGGTGAACACGATGGAGGCCGGGCCGTCCCAGGGCTCCATCATCGACGCGTGGTATTCGTAGAAGGCCTTGCGGCGCTCGTCCATCAGCGTGTGCTGCTCCCACGGCTCCGGGATCATCATCATGACCGCGTGCGCGAGCGGGTAGCCCGCCATCGTGAGCAGCTCCAGGCAGTTGTCGAAGGTGGCCGTATCGGACTGGTCGGGGAAGCTGATCGGGTACAGCTTCCTCAGGTCGGCCTGCAGCACGGGCGAGGACATCACGCCTTCCCGCGCCTTCATCCAGTTGTAGTTGCCCTTGACCGTGTTGATCTCGCCGTTGTGGGCCACGTAGCGGTAGGGGTGGGCCAGCGGCCACTCGGGGAAGGTGTTGGTGGAAAAGCGCTGGTGCACCAGGCCCAGGGCGGACACGCAGCGCGCGTCCTGCAGGTCCTTGAAGTACACGCCCACCTGGTCGGCCAGCAGCAGGCCCTTGTAGATGATGGTGCGGCTGCTGAAGCTGGGGACGTAGTATTCCTTGCTGTGCTTCAGGCGCAGCTTCTGGATGGCGGCGGAAGCCGTCTTGCGGATGACGTAGAGCTTGCGCTCCAGGGCGTCCTGCACGATCACGTCGGTGCCGCGGCCCACGAACACCTGCTTGATGATCGGTTCCTTCTTGCGCACGGCCGGCGACATCGGCATGTCCGTGTCCACGGGCACGTCACGCCAGCCCAGCAGTACCTGGCCCTCGGCCTGGATCGCGCGCTCGAGCTCCTGTTCGCACGCCAGGCGCGAGGCGTGCTCCTTGGGCAGGAACACCATGCCGACGCCGTACTCGCCGGGCGGCGGCAGCTCCACGCCCTGCGCGGCCATTTCCTCGCGATACAGGGTGTCCGGCAGCTGGATCAGGATGCCGGCGCCGTCGCCCATCAACTTGTCCGCGCCGACCGCGCCGCGGTGGTCCAGGTTCTCCAGGATCTTCAGCGCCTGGGCGACGATGTTGTGGCTTTTCTCGCCCTTGATGTGTGCCACGAAGCCGACGCCGCAGGCGTCATGTTCGTTGGCGCCAGCGTAAAGGCCTTGTTCTTGCAGATGGGTGATTTCGGCAGCCGACGTCATGGGCGCGCACCTCGGGAATTCGGGGAAAACCCGAGGGTACTGCACGCCGCAACCCCTGCCAAGCAGAATAATTGGGGTCAGATTCCAATTAATGCCGGCTGATTCGGCAGGCGCACCTAATTGGGGACAGGATCATCTCTCCTGCGCATCGGTCGTCCGGCCTGGGACTTCTGGACGCGCCGTTCGGTGCGCCGCTGCAAGTCGGCCACGTAATCCGGCTCGCCCAGCGCCCAGCCCCGCAAGGTGGCGTCGGTGAGTGCCTGCTTCTGTTGCTCGCTAATGCCGGCGCGCACGAACTCGGCATAGGCCTGGTCGCGGGCAAAGGGCGTGTTGCCCAGCTCCCAATACAGGGGATGCGGCGTGATCAGCTTGTCGTGCTGCCGGCCGACGTAATGCAGGTGGCTGGACCAGCGGTAGTCCGCCGGGTCGGCGACCATGCCGGCCCGCACGGGATTCAGGTCCATGTACGCCATGCAGGCGAGCAGGTGGCGCTCCGCCTGGATCAGGGTGGACTTGTAGCGGCCCTCCCACAGGGTGCCGGTGCGCGCTTGCCGCATGTTGTAGTTGCGGACGTAGCGGCGGCCCACCGACTGCATCATCTGCGGAATGCCCTCCTCGGTCTCCGGCGTCGCCAGGAGATGGAAGTGGTTGCTCATCAGCACGTAGCCATGGACCGCCACTTGCTGCTTGCGGGCGTGTTCGTCGATCAGGGCCAGCAGCAGTTCGTAGTCGGCCGTCTCGCTGAAGATCGCCTGCCGGTTGTTGCCGCGCTGGATGATGTGGTGCGCGTAGCCGGGGATCGTCAGGCGGGGAAGGCGGGCCATCAGGCCATCTTAATTGGAATCTGACCCCAATTAGAGGCGCGGGAAGCGGGCCGATTCCAGCTCGGGAATCCCGAACTCCGCCAGGATCGCCCGCAGCCGCTCCGCAGCCTTGTGCTTCCTCTGCCCGGTGAAGCGCGCGAGGATCAGCTCGTTCTTCATCGAATGCTCCCACCCCACCAGTTCGGTGACGGTGACCTGGTAACCCATAGCCTCCAGGTACAGGCAACGCAGCACGTTCGTGAGCTGGCTGCCCATCTCGCGCGTGTGCAATGGATGCCGCCACAGCTCCGCCAGCGGCGTACGGGACAGCGACAGCGCCTTGCTCTCGCGCAGGCGGCCGGCCACTTCGGCCTGGCAACAGGGCACCAGCACCAGGAAGCGCGCGTGCTTGTGCAGCGCAAAGGCGATCGCGTCGTCGGTGGCCGTGTCGCACGCGTGCAAGGCAGTCACGACGTCGATCTTCTCCGGCAGCCCGCCCGCCGTCACCGCGTCCGCCGCGCTCAGGTGCAGGAAGGACATGCGTTCGAAGCCGAGGCGCTGCGCGAGCTCGCGCGACTTCTTCACCAGGTCCTCGCGCGTCTCGATGCCGTAGATGTGGCCGACGCCGCGTGGCGCGAAGAACAGGTCGTAGAGGATGAAGCCCAGGTACGACTTGCCGGCCCCATGGTCCGCCAGCGTGGGATGCCCGCCTTCCGCGGGGATCTCGAGCAGCAGCTTCTCGATGAACTGCACCAGGTGCAGCACCTGCTTGAGCTTGCGCCGCGAATCCTGGTTGATGCGGCCCTCGCGCGTGAGGATGTGCAGTTCCTGCAGCAGCTCGAGCGACTGCCCCGGCTGCAGGCCGAGCTCGTCACGCACGTCCTTGTCCTTCTTCATCGCTTCGCCCCGACGTCCAGCGCGTCCCAACCGGCGTGCCCCAGTCGGCGCAGCGTCTCCGTGTTGGCCTCGTAGATGACCGACGCGTCGGGGAAGGCAGCCACCGCGCGGTCGATGCTTTCCTCGCGCAGCAGGTGCAGCACGGGATGCGGCGCCCGGTTTGTGGCGTTGGTGATGTCGTCCTCCTCGGTGCCTTCGAACACGAACTGCGGATGGAAATGCGCGACCTGCACCACGCCTTCGAGCCCCCGCTTGCGCACGATCCGCTCGGCCCGGCCGACCAGGTCGTTGAAGGCCAGGAAGTCCGCCATGCCCTGCGCCACGACCAGCAGCGTCGTGTCGCGTTCACTGGCCTCGAGCGCCACCAGCGCATCCAGCTCGCTGGTGAAATCGGCCAGGATGCCCTGCGCATCATCGGCGGTGGTCGCCACAATATGCACCTGGCCCTTCACCAGCACCGCCTTGGCGAAAGGGCAGAGGTTCAGGCCGATGACGGCGCGCTCCAGCCAGCGCCGCGTGTCCGCCACCGCCTGTTCGGCCGTGCCCATCCTCAGACCAGCACGCCCTGCTGCCCCACCACGCAGCGGGCGAGTTCGTCCATGCTGTCGTGGCCGATGCGAGCCACCGGCAGCGTCGCCTGGATCACGTCGAAACCCGCCGTATTGAGCATGCGGAAGTGCACGGTCCCGCGCTCGTAGTCCGGCCGCGCCATCACCGAGCCGCGCGTCTGCGTCTCGTATTCGTAGCGCACCTCCTGCAGCAGGCTGCTTTCCGGCAGCCGGACCTCGAACCGCTGGTGCTTCACGGGCCCCATCGCAAGACGGTCCTCGATGCGGCGCATGTCGGTCGGGAAGTTCGCGGTCACGACGCCGAGCACCGGCTTGCCCACCTGCGGCAGGACGCGCCAGCCGATCGAGATGTAATCCAGCACCTCGCGGTCACGCAGCATCTTGCGGCGCGCGTCGACGCGAAAGTCGGCCAGCTTCATGGCCGGCCACGGCGTCTTGCCGTCGAGCGAGAACGCGGGCGCCGGGGGCTCGATGACCGTCAACTGCTGGGCCAGGTCCTCGAAATAGTTCCGGATGAACTCGGCCGCCCGGTCCGTGAGCGCGTAAAGCTCTTCCAGCGTTTCAACGGCGGCCTGCTTCTGCTGCTGCAGGGCCTTGGCCTGGGTCTTCAGCTGGTTGAGGAAGCTCATTGCGCGAACAATTCTACGAGCGCGATCCGGCGCGCGCGGCCGCCGCGCGCTGCTGCAATGCGAGGAACCGTGCGATTGCCACGGCGCTGGCCATTCCGGTGAGCGCGAAGGCGCCGGTCACCCACCACATCACGTGCCAGCCGCCGGCCCGCGCGGCCGCGGCGGCCACCAGCGGCGGTCCGACGAACTGGCCGAAGGCGGACCACTGCTGCATCCAGCCGACCGTGCTCGACACGGTGCTGTCGTCCGGCGCCGCCCGCACCGCCACCGAAAACAGGGTGCCGGGCACGAGCCCTCCCACGGTCGAGAACAGCAGCACGCCCAGGTAGCGCACGACCGCCGTGGCCGTGCCGTCGTCGCCCCACGAGGCAAAGGCGATCAGCGCGCCGAGCGCCATGGCCGCATAGCCCGTGTGCATCAGGACCGGAACCGAGACGCCGCGCTGCAGCAGGCGCCCGGATGCGATGTTGCCGCCCATGTTCACCGCTGCGGCCAATGCGGTGGCGATCGCCGTGTATGCCGCGGGCAGCCCCGCCTGCGCATAGATGGTCGGCAGGAAGCCGATGACGGCGAGCCACTGCGCCGAATACATGGCAAAGGCCAGCGACACCAGCCACGGCCCGCGCGCGCGGACGGTGCGCACGATGCGCTCGCGCGCGGAGGATGCCGCCTGCGTCGCCGCGCGATCGGCGTCCGGCGGCACGGACGTGCGCACGACCACGGCCATCACGATCGACAGCGCCGCGAGCAGCCACCACCATCCCGGCCAGCCGCTCATGGCGATCACCGCCGGACCCAGCAGCAGCGCGACCGACGTGCCGATCGGCATGTACGCGCCCCACAGGCCCAGCATCGCGCTCAGCCGTGCGGGCTGCACGAGGCGGCGAATCAGCCCGGGCGCCGGCAGGCACGCGAGCAGGAAACCGACGCCTTCCAGAGCACGCAGCGTCATCAGCGCCCCCGGTGTTGCCGACCAGCCGCCCAGCAGGCTGGCCACGGCCATGATCAGGAGGCCGAAGATCATCGTGCGGCGCGCACCCAGCGAATCGGCCGCCGCGCCGATCGCCAGGCCAAGCGTCATTCCCGCCAGCTGCACGAGCGACAGCAGGAAGCCGGCCTGCACCAGGCTGATGCCCAGCGCGTCCCGCAACACGGGCAGCGCCGGGGGCAGCTTGCCGATGTGCAGCGCGGCGCTGATGCCGGCCAGCACCACCACGAGGGCCGGGTCGATGCGCCTGGCCGCGCTCATGCGCTGGCGCCGAGCAGGCGCCGTCCCGTGAGCCGTTCGTGTTCGCGCAGCGCGTAGCGGTCCGTCATGCCGGCGATGTAGTCGGCCACCGCGCGCTGCAGGTCATGGCGCGCGGCGAAGCCCGCCTGCATCTCGCCGGGCCGCTGCACGTAGCAGGCGAACAGCTCGCGCACGACCTCCTGCGCCTGGTCGGTGGTTTCGGTCACGCGCGGGTGCCGGTACAGGTTGTGGAAGAGGAAGTTCTTCAGCGCCGCCGCGTCGGCCCGCGCCGCGTCGCTGAAGCTCACCAGGGGCGGCAGCGCGCGCGCGTGGTCGGCATCGCGCGGTTGCGCGCCCTGCAGGCGCTCGCGCGTGGTGGCGATGGCGTCGTACACCATCGCGCTCAGCATCCGGCGGATGGCTTCGTACAGCAGCCGCCGGCCCTGCAGGTGCGGGTGCTCCGCTTGCGCCTCCCCGCAGTGACGGCCGAACAGCGGCACCTGCGCGACCTGCTCCAGCGTGATCAGCCCCGAGCGCACGCCGTCGTCGATGTCGTGCGCGTTGTAGGCGATCTCGTCGGCCAGGTTGCACAGTTGCGCCTCCACCGAAGGCTGCGTGCGTTCCAGGAAGCGGCGCCCCACCCCGCCCGGCTCGCGTTCGTCGAGCTGCTGCGCATTCACGCGCGAGCAGTGCTTGAGGATCCCCTCGCGCGTCTCGAAGCACAGGTTCAGTCCGTCGAAGGCCGGGTAGCGCTCCTCCAGCGCATCGACCACGCGCAGGCTTTGCAGGTTGTGCTCGAAGCCGCCGTGCGCGGCCATGCATGCGTTCAGCGCGTCCTGTCCGGCGTGGCCGAAGGGCGTGTGCCCCAGGTCGTGGGCGAGCGCGATGGCCTCCACCAGGTCCTCGTTCAGGCCGAGCGGTCGCGCGATCGATCGCGCGAGCTGCGCCACCTCGATCGAGTGCGTCAGGCGCGTGCGGAACAGGTCGCCTTCGTGGTTCAGGAACACCTGGGTCTTGTAGACCAGCCGGCGGAACGCGGTCGAATGCACGATGCGGTCGCGATCGCGCTGGTATTCCGTGCGCGTGGGCGCCGGCGTCTCGGCGTGGCGGCGGCCCCGCGTGCGCGCCGGGTCGCAGGCGTAGGCGGCCAGGCTCATGGACGGCGCCTCAGTGCGTGCAGTCGGCCAGCACCTGGCGCACCAGCGCGTCCGGCGCGCCGCGCACGCCCGCGCGCCCGGGCTGCTCGATGACGACGAAGCGGATCTCGCCCGCTTCGGCCTTCTTGTCCACCCGCATCAGTTCCAGGTACCGGTCGGCGCCGAGGTCAGGCCCCACGATCGGCAGGCCGGCACGCTCGATCAAGGCCGTCACGCGCTGCACGAAAGAGTCGTCCACCAACCCGAGGCGGCGCGACAGCTGCAGCCCCATCACCATGCCGCATCCCACCGCCTCGCCGTGCAGCCATTTGCCGAAACCGAGCCCCGCTTCGATGGCGTGCCCGAAGGTGTGGCCGAAGTTGAGGATGGCGCGCAGGCCCGCCTCGCGCTCGTCCTGCCCCACCACGTCGGCCTTGATCTCGCAGCTGCGCTTGACGGCATGCGCCAGGGCCGCCGGGTCGCGCCGCAACAGCGCATCGATGTTGTCCTCGATCCAGGCGAGGAAACCCATGTCGGCGATGGGCCCGTACTTGATCACTTCGGCCAAGCCGGCGCTCAGTTCGCGCGCCGGCAGCGTGGTCAGCGTGTCGAGGTCGCAGACCACGCGCGCCGGCTGGTAGAACGCGCCGATCATGTTCTTGCCCAGCGGGT
>DATAGN010000310.1:0-2852 GCA_036263715.1 Ramlibacter sp. | reverse complement strand
CGTAGGTCGGGGTGAGCCCGCAGGCGAACCCCGACGCTGCGACACGCTCTCGCGCAGCGCCCACGTGAGCGCCACGACAAGCCCTGCGGCGCCGCCGGTATGCGCCACCGCGGCCACCAGCGGCCAGCCCAGCACCACGTTCGACAGCCCGCTGGCGAACTGCCACAGCGCCAGCAGCGCCACGGCGCGGCTCGCCCAATGCAAGGGGCCGCCGCGCAGTCGCCACGCGAGGACGCCGAGCACCACGAGCAGCGCATAGGCCATGAGCCGATGCACGTAATGAATGGCGGTGAGCGCAGCGAAGGTCACGATCTCGCCGGCACCCGTCTTGCCCAGCGGCCGCCACAGCTCGAAGCCCTGGCTGAAGTCCATCGCCGGCCACCAGCTGCCCTGGCAGGTGGGAAACTCGCTGCAGGCCAGCACCGCGTAATTGGTGCTCACCCAGCCACCCGATGCGACCTGCAGCCAGAGCAGGGCGTACGCGGCGAGCAGCCAGGCGCGTGCCGAGGACGGGAGCAGCACCGCGGCGCTGCCACGCTGTGCCTGCCGGTACGCCACCGCCTGCATCGCCAGCAGCGCGAGCAGCGCCATGCCGCCCAGCAGGTGCAGGGTGACGATCGCCGGGAACAGCTTCATCGTGACCGTGAGCGCGCCGAAGGCGCCCTGCACGCAGACCCACACGAGCGTGAACGCCGGCCACTTCGGATGCACCGGCAGCCCGCGCTTGCGCTGCAGCCAGGTGGCGATGGCCAGCGTGAGGATCAGCACGCCCACGCCGGTGGCGAGGTAGCGGTGGATCATCTCCACCCAGGCCTTGCCTTGCGTGACGGGGCCGGTGGGCAGGCGCGCTTCCTCCGCGCGGATCTGCGCCATTGCGCCGGCCGGGCTCGCACTGCCATAGCAACCGGGCCAGTCGGGGCAGCCGAGGCCCGAGTCGGTCAGTCGCGTGAACGCCCCGAACAGCACCAGGTCGAAGGTGAGGAACAGCGTCAGCAGCGTCAGCGCCGCGAGCCGCTGCGCGGGTGCGGCCTTTTTGTTGCGCAACCACACCCACGCGAGCGGGCCCGCGGCCACGGCGATGCCCAGCAGCGCGAGGCGCAGTGCCGGCGTGAGGTCGTAGAGCGATTCGCCCATCGTCAGGAGCCCGCCTGCGGCCGGCCCGGCTTGTCCCATCCCGCGGAAGCACGCATCAGGCGCGTGAGGTCCTTGCGCACCTTGGCGGCGTCCTCGGTGTCGCGCACCGGCGGGAACCGCATCATCCAGTTGCCCATCGGATCGACCACGTACAGGTGCGAGCCGAGTTGCTGGCCGGCCGCGGGGGCCAGCCACTGCGCCAGCCGCGCGGCGTCCACCCGCAACACGGTGGCTTGCTGCAAGGCAGGCTTGAGCGCGTCGCGCACCGGCACGTCATCGCTGACCAGCCACACCCGGTCCATGCGCTCCTTGTCCTTGCCGAGCGCCTCGCGCAACTGCCGCTGCAGGTACAGGTGCTTCTCGCAGGCGCTGTCGCACGCACCGCCGGCCACGGTCACCAGCAGCCACTGGCCGGCGAGCGTCGGCAAGGCAACGGGGCGTCCTTCGAGGTCCGTGCCGATCACGTCGGGCATCGGACGCTGCGGATCGACCAGTTCGCCGTGGCTGCGGCGCGCTTCCGGTCGCACCACGTAGTACGTGAAGTACGAAGCGATCACGGGCGAGGCGCACACCAGCGCCATCAACAGCATCTTCCAGCGGCCGCGGCGGGTGCGCTGTTCGTCCACGGCCGCCGCCTCGCGCGGCTCCGGCAGCGAATGCACCGTCATGCCCAGGGGCTGCTCAAGCAGCCCGGACTTTGCGGCGGGGTTGGATGAATTGGAACCAGACATAGAGGATCGCGATCAGCGCGGCCATCGCCCACCACTGGAAGGCGTAGCCGAAGTTCTTTCCGGCGCCGCTGCCGGCTTGCGGCCACTGGCGCAGCAGCCCCTCGGAAGGCGGTCCGGCCTGCTGCACCGACAGCGGCAGCAGGGGCAAGCCGGTTTCCGCGCGGAACCGGTCCAGGTCGAGATTCTGCCGGATCGTCCCTTGATCGACACCGCCGAACTCATATAGCTTGGCCGGCGGCGGGGCCAAGCGGCCGCGGACTTCGACGATGCCGCCCGGCGTCGGGATCGCCGGCAACTGCGTGCGCCGCTCGAAGTTGCGCTGCACCCACCCGCGCTGCACCAGCACCACGCGATCGCTGCCTTGCAGGGCGAGCGGCGTCACGACGTAGAAGCCCGGGACACCATTCATCTGCCGGTTCTCCAGGAACACCGTGCGGTCCGCGACCCACTGGCCGCGCAGGGCGACCGGCCGGTGCAGCAGGTCGGCAGCGGTGGGGGCGGCGACCAGCTGCGCCGCGTCCAGGGGCGCCGCCCGCGCCTTGGCTTCGATGGCCTCGTGCAGCGCGGTGCGCTGCTGGCCGCGGTCCCACTGCCAGAAGCCCAGCGCGCCGGTGATGCCGACGGCGAGCAGCGCGGCCAGGGCGATCAGCAGGCGGCGCAGCATGGCGACAGGCGCGCGCCGATAATGGCGTGCATGACGTACCTCGTGATCGCGGGCTTCCTGGCCATCGTCGCCAGCCTCGGCTCGGCGCTGTTCTTCATGATGCGCGACGGGCAGGACGGCAAGCCCAAGACCAGCAACATGGCGCGCGCGCTGGCGTTCCGCGTCGGCTTCTCGGTCCTGCTGTTCGTGTGCATCCTGCTCGCGTGGAAGTTCGGGTACATCAGGCCGACGGGGATTCCGTTGAAGTAAGTTCCTGCGGGTGAATGAGCAAGGGCCGCTGATGCGGCCCTTCTTGTTCGTCGTCCCCGCGGAGGCGGGGACCC
>DATAGN010000309.1:0-4341 GCA_036263715.1 Ramlibacter sp. | reverse complement strand
GGCTGCCGATCAGCTCGGTCTGGTTGGCCGTGCCCAGCGCGAGCAACTCCCGGCCCGTGGGGACCGGGGCCGGATCGCGCCCTGCAGCGTCCTGCACGCCGCGCTGCCGGCGCGTCTCCAGCACCTTCATCAGTTCGCCCAGCGCGTTGAGGCTGCGCGGGAATCCGGCGTAGGCGTAGAGCTGCACCAGGATTTCCTTGGTCTCGCTCACGGTCAGGCCCGCGTCGAGTCCCTGGTTCAGCGCGGCGTTCAGTTGCGCCATGTCGCCGACTGCCATGGTGGCGCCGATCGGTGCGATGGCCTGCTGCTTGCGCGAGAGCGTTTGCTGCGCGCTCGCTGTGGCCGGTGCCTGCCCGGCAGCTTGAGCCGTTGCGCCCAGCGAGGTGGCCAGCAGCGTGGCGGCAGCGATGGCGCTGATGGAGTGCTGCAAGCGCCTAGCGTGCGTTGTATTGCTCATCGCTGACTTTCTCCATCCAGTTGACGTTACGCCCTTGCAGGTTGCCGGTGACGGCCAGGTGCGACATCGCCGTGGCGGGCGCTGCACCATGCCAGTGCTTCACGCTGGGCGGGCACACGACCACGTCTCCCGGGCGGATCACCTGCACCGGCTTGCCCCATTCCTGCGTGAGGCCCACGCCGGCAACGACATGCAAGCGCTGCCCGGCCGGGTGCGTGTGCCACGCCGAGCGCGCGCCCGGCTCGAAGGTCACCATGGCGCCCGCTGCGTTGAGGTGTTCGTCGGCCTGCCAGACGGGGTCGACGCGGACACGGCCGGTGAAGAATTCGGCCGGGCCGACGGCAGAGGGCTGTGCCCCCGCGCGCGTGATCTCCTGGGCCGCAGGCGGCGGCGCTGCTTGCGCCGCTGCAAACCCGGCGGCGGTGATGCCGATGAGGGCGGCGGACAGCGCCACGCTCGAGCTTGTTGGGTTCATCTTGGAATCCTGGTTGAACGTCGTGAAGGTACAGGCGCCGCCCCGCACGGGCGGAGCGGGCGGCGATAGCCCTTATGAGGCGCATTCATGAATGCGCCGGGCAGGGCGTCGAGCTGCTGGTGGTGCCGTGGGCACGCTCGCGGCGAGCAGCAGCAACGCTGCGCCGCCAACGAAAGTCGCGGTGATCGAGAATTGGTCCAGCAGGAACCCGCCGAAGGAAGCGCCGAGCATGATCGCGAGCTGGATCGCCGCGACCATCAGGCCGCCGCCGCCCTCGGGCTCGTCGGCGACGCCGACTGCCAGCCAGTTGGACCAGGAGACCGGCATCGCCGAATTCAGCGTGCCCCACGCGGCCATCATGAAAGCCATCGGCCACAGCGCGCTGCCCGCGACGAGCATGGCCAGCGTCACCATGGCGAGGGCCACCGGCAGCAGGCGCAGCATGCGGTACAGGTGGCGGCCGAGCAGTGCCGTCGCTGCATGGGTGCCGAGGAACCCCGCCACACCGAGGGCGAGGAGCAGCAGCGACAGTTGCGGCACCGTGGCCTGCGTTTCGGTTTCCAGGAACGGACGCAGGTAAGTGAAGGTGGCGAACGCGCCGCCGAACGACAGCATCACGCCCAGCATCGCCATGGCGACGTTGCGCCGCTTGAGCAGTGCGAGCACGCGACGCAAGGGCATCGCCTGCGTGGCGGGCAAGGCCGGGATGCTCGCCCACAGCCAGGCCAGGTTCGCCACGGCCAGCGGCACCAGCACCCAGAACACGCCGCGCCAGCCGATCACGCCCCCGAGGTAGCTTCCGATCGGAGCCGCGAAGGCCGTGGCGACCGCATTCCCCATGTACATCAGCCCCAGCGCCTTCGGCACCGCCTGCCGTGGCACCAGCCGCATGATCGTGGCCGTGGCAAGGGCCCAGAAGCCGCCCACCGCGATGCCCAGGAGCGCCCGGGCGACCATGAGGACGGGGAAGTTCGGCGCCGCTGCGATCAGGACCAGCGAAGCGAGCATCAACGCCGTCAGCGCCACGAGCACATGGCGCCGGTCGAACCGGCCGGCGGCGGTCGCGATGCACAGGCTCGCCACCACCGCGAAGAGGCCCGAGATCGAAATGGCCTGGCCCGCCATCCCTTGCGTCGCGCCGAGGTCGTTCGCGATGGGAGTCAGCAGGCTCACGGGCATGAACTCGGAGGCGATCAGCAGGGCCACGCACATGGTCATCGCGCCCACGGCGCTCCAGCAGGCGCGCTGCGATGCGCCGGGGTCAGGAGAAGGCTTGTCGGTCATTGCTCGAATGTAGGGAGCGAACGCGCGATCGGAACCCGTTCATGCGGCAAGTGCCTATGAGCGGGGTGCATCAGTGGCTGCCCAAACATAGAATCGCCCACCCACCAGCAGGGACTGCAACCCATGCCGCGCGACAACATCAATGACATCCTCGCGTTCCTCGTCGTCGCGCAGGAGCGCAGCTTCACGCGCGCCGCGGCCAAGCTCGGTGTCTCGCAGTCGGCCCTGAGCCATACGGTGCGCGGCCTGGAATCGCGCCTGGGCGTGCGGTTGCTGACGCGCACGACGCGCAGTGTCTCGCCCACCGAGGCGGGGGAGCGGCTGGTGCAGACGGTGGGTCCGCGCCTGGAGGAGATCGAGAGCGAGATCAAGGCGGTCAGCGACCTGGGTGACAAGCCGATCGGCACGATCCGCATCACCGCCATCGACCACGTGGTCGACACGGTGCTGTGGCCGCGCCTGGCGCCGGTGCTCGAACAATATCCGGACGTGCACCTGGAGATCAGCAGCGATTACCGGATGGTCGACGTGGCCGCCGACCGCTTCGACATCGGCGTGCGCTATGGCGACCAGGTGCAGCAGGACATGGTCGCCGTGCGCCTGACCCCCGACATCCGCATGACGATCGTCGGCGCTCCGCGGTACTTCGAGACGCACAAGGTCCCGGTCACCGTGCAGGACCTGGCGCGCCACAACTGCATCACGCTGCGCCTGAGTGGCGGCGGCATCTACGCCTGGGAGCTGCGCGACGGCGGCAAGGACGTGGAAGTGCGCGTGAGCGGACAGGTCACGTTCAACGGCGCCTACCAGATGCTGAACGCGGCCCTGAGCGGCTACGGGCTCGCGTTCCTGCCGTCCGACATGACGCAGCCGTTCGTGGACAGCGGCCGGCTGCGCGAGGTGATGCAGGATTGCTGTCCCGATTTCCCCGGCCTGCACGCGTACTACCCCAGCCACCGCAATTCCTCCCGGGCGATGCGGCTGGTGGTCGACGCGATCCGCTACCGGGAGGTGTGACTATCGGGGATCCGGGTCGCCCAGCGGTTTCCACCATGCGTCGAACTGCTGCTTGCTGCCCAGGCGAACCGGCTCGCCGATGCGGGGTGTGAGCAGGCGGTAAGTGCGCCCCCGTGAAGCGGCGAGCACGCGATCGAAAGGTTCGTCCCAGGCATGGCGCGCCAGCGCGAAGCGGCCCACGTGCGCAGGCAGCAGCGCCTTGGCGCCGAGGATCTCCGCAGCCTGCGCCGCTTCTTCCGGATTCATGTGGATGTTCGCCCAGCGCGCGTTGTACTGCCCGGCATCCAGGACGGCGAGGTCGAAGCCGTCGAAGCGGCTGGCGATCTCCGCGAGGTGCGGACCGAAACCGCTGTCGCCGCCGAAGAACAGCCGGCGGCCGTTCGCTTCCAGGGCGAAACCGACCCACAGGGCCTGGTTGCGCCTGAAGGTGCGGCCCGAATAATGCCGCGCCGGCAGCACGTGCACCGCCAGTTCCGGGTCGATGCGGAAAGCATCGAACCAGTCGCCCTCGCGGATCCTGTCCGCCGGAAAACCCCAGTGCTCGAGGTGAGCCCCGATGCCCAAGCCTGCGACCGCCCAGCGCGTCTTCGGGACCAGGGCGCGGATGGTTGGATGGTCGAGATGGTCGTAGTGGTCGTGCGTGATCAGCAGGTAGTCGATCTCCGGCATGTCCGCCACCGTGTAGATCGTGGTGCCGTCGAAAGCCTTCACCATGCCAGGGAACGGCGCCGCATTTCCGCTCAGCACCGGGTCGACCAGGATCCGGCGCCCGCCGAGTTGCACGTAGTACGAGGAGTGCCCGAGCCAGACCACCGTGTCCTGGTCCGCCGGCAAGGATCGCAGGTCCGTCTTGACCGCCGGAAGGGCGGTCGCCGGGCGGATCGTCGGAAGGCGCGGCTCGAACAGCCCGCGCACCACGGCCACGGCGAAGGGCGTGCCGTCGGTGGACGTGGGCGTCGTGATCGCGTTCTGGAAGGCGCCGTCACGGTAGTTCGGCGATGCCTGGATCGCCGCCATCCTGGCGCCTTCCGGAAGTTTTCCGAACGTCGGATGCTGCAGCACGGCGCACGCGCTGAGGCCGACCAGGACGAGAGCCGCGGCGACCCCG
>DATAGN010000308.1:0-4086 GCA_036263715.1 Ramlibacter sp. | reverse complement strand
TCCTGCACCTGGGTAATCACCTGCAGGATGCTGATGACGAGCCCCACGGCCATCGTGATCCCCAGCACCGGCAGCGACACCAGCAACCCCGTCCAGAAAAGGTCCGCCGTCATCTTCAGGGCCAGGTCGCTGTGCACATCGTCCTCCGCTTTCGTTGAGCGGACTGTCGCCGCGGGCCGGGGAACTGTTTAGTGCGCGATGTCACAGCGAGGGCGCAATTTCGAACCTCATCTCCTTGCGGGGCGTCCCGCGCGACATCTCGCCGCAAAAGCGCTTGGAAAAATGTGCGATGCGTTCAGGTCCGGTTCATGGGTCGGCTTCTACAGTCACCTCACACCAACCACTTTTCTTCCCAGAGGTGACCCGCATGAACTTCTCGCTCCGCTCCTCCGCCGCTGCCGCCGCCCTGCTGCTCGCGCCCCTGGGCGCCGCGCTGGTGGCGCAACCCGCCGCCGCGCAGCACGTCTACGTGGCCGCGCCGGCGCACGTCGCGCATGCGTTCATCGAGCGCGTCACGGTCAACGTGGTGTCGCACGAGCGTGGCCACGACCTGCACTTCCGCCTGGTCGGCTCGCACGGTGCGCGCGCCTTCGTCCGCGTGCCCGGCCTGTTCGACGCGATGGCGCTGGAGGAAAAGCGGCCGGGCGTCTACGAGGCGATCCGCACCGTGTCCCGGCATGAAGATCCCCGCGTCGCTGCGCGCGCCGTCGGCCTGCTGGAAAACGGCAACCAGCGCGTGACCGCGCAGGCGGTGTTCGAAGGCGGCCGCGACGCGGACCGCGCGCAGCGCCGCGACCGCGTGGCGCCGGAGATCAGCGACCTCACGCCTGGCCAGGGCGAGCGCGTCAGCGAGCGGGGCCGCACGCGCATCACGGCGCGCGTCACCGACGAGGGCAGCGGCGTGGAATCCGTCTCGCTGCGCGTCGACGGGCGCGACGTGAGCCGCCGCGTGCGCCTGGAAGGCGACGACGTGCGTTACGCCGACGACCTGCTGCCGGGGCGCCACACCGCCGAACTGCAGGTGCGCGACCGCGCCGGCAACGTGACCCGCCGCTCCTGGAGCTTCGACGTGATCGACCATGACCGCGGCCGCCGCGGTGAGCACGGCGGCGGCTACGGGCGCTGACTGCCTGTTGCAAACGCGCGAAGCTGAACGGATGTACACATCCGTTCAGCTTTCGTTCACCAACGCTGCCTAAGCTCATCCCTACGAACTTCCCAGGAGCTTTCATGCAACGCCTTGCCATCCTCGCCCTCGCTTGCACCGCCGCCGTTGCCGCGCAGGCCCAACCGCAACTGCGCAGCCAGGACACCAGCTTCGTCGACCGCGCCCGCGTCGAGCGCGTGGAACCGCAGTACGAACAGGTCAGCACGCCACGCCAGGAGTGCACGAGCCAGTGGGTGACCGAGCAGCGCCCCGTGCAGGGGCCCGCCGGCGGCTACGGTGGCGCCATCATCGGCGGCGTCGCCGGCGGCGTGCTGGGCAACCAGGTGGGCAAGGGGTCCGGCCGCGAAGCGGCAACGGCGGCCGGCGCCGTGATCGGCGCGATCGCCGGTGACCGCATCGCCAACAGCCAGCCGCAGCAAGTCGAGCTGGCCCAGCGGGAAGTGCGCACCTGCCGCACCGTCAACGACGTGCAGCAGCACGTGACCGGCTACCGCGTCACCTACGAATACCGCGGCCACCAGTACGTGACCGTGATGCGCGAGCAGCCCGGCCAGTCCGTGCCCGTGCGCGTGTCCGTCACGCCGCTGGAGGAGCGGGAGTACCATCGGCGCTGAACCAGAGAGCCGACGTGATCACCTTGCCCCTTCGCCGCCTCGCCTGCGCCGCACTCGTGGCCGGCGCCTGCCTGCCCGCCCTGGCGCAGGTGAGCCGCGACGAGGCGGCAGCGGTGGCACAGCGCGCCACCGGCGGCCGCGTGCTTGCCGTCGACCCCGCGGATGCGGGCGGGCGCGCCATGTGGCGGGTGAAGGTGGTCACGGCCAGCGGCGAGGTGCGCGTGGTCCTGGTGGACGCGGCGACCGGCCGGCCGCAATGAGCCGATGCGCCTGCTGCTGATCGAGGACGACGCGGCCCTGCGCCTGGGCCTCGCCCGCCAGCTCGAAGGCGAAGGCTACCGCGTCGACCAGGCCTCGGACGGCGATGAGGGCCTCTTCCTCGCCCGCGAATATCCTTTCGACCTCGCGATCGTCGACCTCGGCTTGCCCAAGGTGAACGGCCTCACCATCGTGCAGCGGCTGCGCGCGGAAGGCCGCACGATGCCGCTGCTGATCCTGACCGCGCGCAGTTCCTGGCAGGACAAGGTGGCGGGCCTGGAAGCGGGCGCCGACGACTACGTGGTCAAGCCCTTCGAATATCCGGAACTCGCCGCCCGCGTGAAGGCGCTGCTGCGGCGCTCGATCAAGGCTGCCAGCGACGTGCTGGCGCTCGGGCCGCTGGCCATCGACTTCACCGGCCAGGCGGCGCAGCTGGATGGCGCCCCGCTGGAGCTGACCACCTTCGAATACCGCATGCTCGAATACCTCGTGCGCCATCGCGCGCGCGTGGTGACCAAGCAGGAGCTGTCGGACTACCTGTATCCGCATGGCGAGGACCGCGACAGCAACGTGCTGGAGGTGCTGATCGGACGCCTGCGCCGCAAGCTCGATCCGCAGGGGCAGCTGGCCCCCATCGAAACGGTGCGCGGCCGGGGCTACCGCTTCACGCTTCAATGAGGCCGGGCTACTCGATCCGCGCCCGCCTCCTCCTCGGCGCCGCGCTGGTGCTGGTTGCCTTCATGGCCGGGGCCGGCTTTGCAGTGCAGCGCGCGCATGCCGACAGCGTGCAGGCCGTGCACTTCGGCCGCCTGCAAAGCACCGTGTACCTGCTGCTCGCGCGCGCGGAGCTCGACGAAACCGGCGCCCTCGTGATGCCGCCCTCGCTGGCGGAGCCGCGCCTGAGCCTGCCGCAATCGGGTCTCTACGCCAGCATCTGGAATGCGAGCAGCGACGAGCAGTGGCGCTCGGCATCGACGGTGGGCGCGGATCCGCCGTTTCGCCGCGCCGGCGTCGGCACGGGCGAGTGGCGCAATGAAGCGGTCGAGGGCACCGGCCGCGGCTGGCTGGCCGTGAGCTACGGGGTGAACTGGGCGGTCGGCAACCGCAAGGCGCCGCTGGTGCTGTCCGTCGTCGAGGACCGGGCCGAGTTCGACCGGGAGCTCGCGGTCTTCGCGCGGACGCTCTGGAGCTGGCTCGGGGGCGCCGGTGTGCTGTTGCTGCTGGCGCAACTGCTGCTCCTGCGCTGGGGCCTGTCGCCTTTGAGCCGCGTGGCCGGCGAGGTGCGGCGCATCGAAGGCGGCGAGCAGCAAAGGATCGAGGGCCGCTATCCGCAGGAACTCGAGCCGCTCACCGACAACCTGAACACGCTGATCCAGCAGGAGCGCGTGCGCCAGACGCGCTACAAGGAGGCCCTGAGCTTCCTGGCGCACAGCCTGAAGACCCCGCTGGCGGTGCTGCGCAATGCACTGGCCGATCCGGCGCAGCTGCCGCAGGCCGTGCAGCAGCAGGTGGCGCGCATGGACGACATCGTGCAGCACCAGCTGGGACGCGCGGGCGCCAGCGGCGCTTCGCGCTTCGCGCCGGCGATGCTGGTCGCGCCCGTGATGGAGCGCATCCGCGATGCGCTGGTGAAGGTCTATGCGGACAAGGGGCTGGCCCTCACCACAGAGTGTGCTCCGGACCTGTCCTGGCGCATCGAAGAGGGCGACCTGTTCGAGATGCTGGGCAACACCATGGACAACGCCGCCAAGTGGGCGAAGTCGCAGGTGCGCGCGCGTGCCTGGCGCGAGGGGTCCACCTTGCTCCTGCAGGTGGAGGACGACGGGCCCGGTTTCAGCGATACCGAAGCCGTCCTGCAGATCCACGTGCGCGGCGACGAGCGCGTTCCGGGGCATGGCGTGGGCCTGGCCATCGTCAACGACCTGGTGGCCAGCCACGGCGGGAAGCTCACGTTGACACGCGGCGAGCTCGGGGGTGGGCTGGTGCGGATGGAGCTTCCCGCCGTGTGAGGCATGTTGGGGTGCGCTGCGCGCAACCCAACCTACA
>DATAGN010000307.1:0-5566 GCA_036263715.1 Ramlibacter sp. | reverse complement strand
ATCTTCTTCAGCGGCTGCGCGCTGGTGATCTGGGTGATCTGGATCTCGCTGCAGACCGGCGTACCCGCCAAGCCGGCGGCCAACGTGGCGAAACTCGCGCCCGGGTTCGTTCCCAGCTTCTCGCCGCTCGCCTTCTTCGTGGCCCTGGCCGCCACGCTCGCCTGGATCGCGCTCGTGCGCTGGCGCACCAAGCGCAACCGGCAGGCGATCTGGAAGAGCGTGGTGCTGCCGGCGGGCGGGACCGCCCTGAGCTGGCTGCTGGTCATGACGCTGTGGCTGCCGGTCCTGGACTACGGCCGCAGCTATGCGAGCGTGGTGCAGCGCATCCTGGGCCGCATCGACACGCCCGGCTGCGTGGAAGTCTTCGGCCTCACGCGCGCGCAGATCGCGGCGCTGCGCTTCCACGGCAACCTGGAACTGCGCACCGCGGCCGCCCGGGCCACCTGCCCCTGGCTGATCGTCGCCGAGGACCTGGAGCTGTCGGTGCCGATCGCCTTCAGCGCCCGGCAGTGGAGGCTGGTGGCCAAGTTTCCCCGCCCGACCGACAAGCGCGACAACCTGCTGCTGTACCAGAAGAGAACTTGAGCGAACGCGGCATCATCGTGCGCCACGCGGGCACCGTGCTCGCTGGCCAGCTGGCCACCATGGCCTTCGGCATCACCGACACCGTCGTGGCGGGGCGCTACTCGCAGCAGGCGCTGGCGGCGCTGTCGGTGGGTGCGGCCGTCTACATCACCGTGTTCGTGGCCCTCATGGGCGTGCTGCAGTCGCTGCTGCCGATCTGGGCGGAGCTGCATGGCGCCGGGCGCAAGGAGGACGTGGGCCGTTCGGTGCGCCAGGCCCTGTACCTCGCCGTGCTCGCCGGCATCGTCGGCGTCGTGTGGCTGCTGTTCCCGAACGCGCTCCTGCACGGCACGGACGTGCCCGTCGAACTGCAGCAGGACGTGCGCCAGTACCTGGGCGTGCTCGCGCTCGCACTGCCGCCCGCGCTGCTGTTTCGCCTGTACAGCACGCTGAACCAGAGCCTGGGACACCCGCGCCTGGTCACCTGGCTGCAGATCGGCTCGCTGGGGGTGAAGGTGCCGTTGACGATCTGGTTCGTGTTCGGCGGCGGCGGGCTGCCGGCGATGGGCGCCGTGGGCTGCGCGTGGGCCACGGTGGTCGTGAACTACCTGTTCATCGCGGTGGCGGCGTGGCTCGTCCGCGGCAATCCGCTCTACCGGCCCTATGCGATCTGGCGTCCGATGGAGCCCCCGCACTGGCCCACGATCTGGCAGTTCGCGCGCCTGGGGGTGCCGGCGGGGCTGTCGATCATGGTGGAGGTCACCTCCTTCACGCTGATGTCGCTGTTCATCGCGCGCCAGGGCACGCTGTCCGCGGCGGCGCACCAGATCGCGGCGAATGCGACCGCGGTGATGTACATGGTGCCGCTGTCGCTGGCCATCGCCACCAGTGCGCGCGTGAGCTTCTGGCTGGGCGCGGGCGACCCGAAAAAGGCGCGCGCGGCGGTGCGCACCGGCTTTCGCATGGGCCTGTCGCTTGCGCTGGTGCTGGGAGCGTTCATGTTCATGGCGCGCGACGGCATCGCGGCGCTGTACTCCGCGGACCGGCAGGTCACCGCGGTGGCCGCCAGCCTGCTGGCGATCGTCGCCGTGTACCACGTCGGCGACGCGACGCAGGCGCTGTGCGTCTTCGTGCTGCGTTCCTACCGCGTGGCGGTGGCGCCGCTCGTGGCTTACTGCGTGCTGCTGTGGGGCGTGGGAGTGATCGGCGGCTACCAGCTCGCCTACCGCGGCGTCGCCGGCTGGCCGCCCCTGAACAGCCCGGCGGCTTTCTGGATGGCCAGCAGCTTCGCGCTGGCGCTGCTCTCGATCATCCTGCCGCTGATTCTGTGGCGGGCCATTCGCCGGTTCCCGCCACGCTGACTTCCACCGGCCGCATCCGCGCGGCCGGCAGCGTGATGGTGAAGGTGGAGCCCGCGCCCGGCGTGCTCGCGATCTTCAGTTCGCCGCCGTGCCGCTGCACCACGTGCTTGACGATCGCCAGGCCCAGCCCCGTCCCACCGGTCTCGCGCGAGCGGCTGCGGTCGACGCGGTAGAAGCGCTCGGTCAGCCGCGGCAGGTGTTCGGCCGCGATGCCGGGGCCGGTGTCGCGCACCGAGAACTCCAGGCGCTGCTCCGCGTTCACGTCCACGTCCACCTCGACGCGGCCGCCGGCCGGCGTGTAGCGCACCGCGTTGCTCACCAGGTTGGAAAAGGCGCTTTGCAGCTCCCCCGGCGTGCCGCTGATGGCGAGCTCCGCACGGGCGGTGAAGCGCAGTTCCATCGCCTTGCCCATGCTGGTGGCCAGCGCGCGGGCTTCCTGCTCGCACTGCGCGAGGAAGCTCGCCACGGGCGTCCACTCGGCGCTGCCCGGCAGGGGGCTGCCTTCCAGCCGCGACAGCGTCAGCAGGTCGTTCACCAGCGTCTGCATGCGCTGGGTCTGCTGCCCCATCATCTTCAGGTAGCGCGTGCGCTCTTCCCGGGGCAGGTCCAGCGTCTGCAGCGTTTCGACGAACCCCGACAACACGGTCAGCGGCGTGCGGATCTCGTGCGACACGTTGGCCACGAAGTCGCGCCGCATCACCTCGGCCTGCTCCACCGCCGTGACGTCGCGCGACAGCAGCAGCAGCTTGCCCTGGCCGTAGGGATGCAGGCGCAGGGACAGCCGGCGCGCCCGCGAAGGCAGGCTGCCGGGCGCCAGGATCACGACGTCGCTGCCGTAGTTGCGCCCGCTGAAGAAGGCACTGAAGTCCGGGTCGCGCAGCAGGTTGCCCATGTGCTGCTGCAGGTCGCGCTCGGGATCCAGCCCCAGGTGCGATGCGGCGGTGTCGTTGCACCATTCGATGCGGCCCTCGCCGTCCAGCAGCACCACGCCGTTGGGCGAGCCGCGGATCGCCTCCAGGAATTCGTCCAGCCGGCGCTCGGCTTCCTTCAGCTGGCGCTCGCGCACGGCCAGGGCGCGGCGCGTGCGGTCGACCGCTTCGCCCCAGGCGCCACGCAGCCGCGGCACCTCGCCCGGCTCCGCCGCGCGCAGCCAGCGCAACGCGCGCAGCGCGTTCGTGGACTCCAGGGTGAACCACGCGAGCGCACCCAGGGCCAGGCCGGCCTGGGCGCCACCGTCGTCGCCCAGCATCCACCCGATGGCGCCGCCGGCGCCCAGGCACAGGAGGAAGACGAACAGGCGGAAGGCCACGGGAGCGTCAGGCGGCTTCGCGCGCGCTGCCGGCCGCCGGCTGCGCCGTCATGCGGTAGCCGGCGCCGCGCACCGTTTCGACGTGCGCACCGGCGACCGGCCCGAGCGACTCGCGCAGGCGCTTGACGTGCACGTCCACCGTGCGCTCCTCGATGAAGACGTGGTCGCCCCACACCCGGTCCAGCAGCTGCTGGCGGCTGTGCACGCGCTCGGGGTGCTTCATGAAGAAGTGCAGCAGCTTGAATTCGGTCGGTCCGACCTTCAGCGCGCGCCCCTTGAAGGTGACGCGGTGGGCGGCCGCATCGAGCACCAGCTCGGACAGCGTGACCGTCTCCTCCGTCTTTTCCGGCGCGCGCCGGCGCAGCACGGCGCGGATGCGCGCCAGCAGCTCCTGCGTGGAGAAGGGCTTGGTGATGTAGTCGTCGGCGCCGGCATCGAGGCCGCTGACCTTGTCCGACTCGTCGCCGCGCGCCGTGAGCATCAGGATGGGGATCGCCTTGGTCCGCGCATCGGCGCGCCACTTGCGCGCGAGCGCCACCCCGCTCTCGCCCGGCAGCATCCAGTCCAGCAGGATCGCGTCGGGCAGCACGGCGTCGATCTCGCGCTGCGCCGAGTCGCCGTCCTCGGCCCACACCGGCGAGAGGCCGTTGTGCCGCAGGTTCACCGCGATCAGTTCGGCGATCGCCGGCTCGTCCTCGACGATCAGGATTCGGGGCTGGTGCTTCACGGCGCGTCAGCGAATGGCGGACTCGATGTTTTCCATCGAGCTGTGGCGCACGTCGGCGCCCTTGACCACGTAGATGATGAATTCGGCGATGTTCTTCGCGTGGTCGCCGATGCGCTCGATCGCCTTGGCCACGAACAGCATGTCCAGGCCGCTGGAGATGGTGCGCGGGTCTTCCATCATGTAGGTGATCAGCTTGCGCACGAAGCCGTCGAACTCCCGGTCCAGCAGGTCGTCCTCCTTCATGATCGCCACCGCGGCGGCGGTGTCCAGCCGGGCGAAGGCGTCCAGCACCTTGCGCAGCTGCGCCGAGGCCATCTCCGAAGCCACGCGCAGCTCGGAGGCGGGCACGGTATGCCCGACGCCGCCCTTGTCCACGATCGACAGCACCATGCGCGCGATGCGCCGCGCCTCGTCGCCCACGCGCTCGAGGTTGGCGGTCGTCTTGGAGATCGCCATCAGCAGCCGCAGGTCGCGCGCCGTCGGCTGGCGCCGCGCGATCACGGACGAGAGCTCGCGGTCGATGTCAACTTCCATCTGGTTGACGCGGTGCTCGGTTTCGATCACCTTGCGCGCCACGTCGGCGTTGAACTCGCCGACCGCGCGGATCGCCTCGCGGATCTGCGACTCGACGAGTCCGCCGAGCTCCATGACGCGGGAGGACAGGGAGTTGAGTTCGCTGTCGAACTGGGTGGACAGGTGCTTGTCGGGCATCGCTTGTTTTCCTTCAGCCGAAGCGGCCGGTGATGTAGTCCTCGGTTTCCTGCCGCTTGGGCTTGAAGAAGATCTGCTCCGTCTCGCCCATCTCCACCAGGTGGCCCAGGTACATGTAGGCCGTGACGTCGGACACGCGCGCGGCCTGCTGCATGTTGTGCGTGACGATCACCACGGTGTAGTCCTTCTTCAGTTCCACGATCAGCTCCTCGATCTTGCCCGTGGAGATCGGGTCGAGCGCGGAGCAAGGCTCGTCGAGCAGCAGCACCTCGGGCTTGATCGCGATGCCGCGCGCGATGCACAGGCGCTGCTGCTGGCCGCCGGACAGGCCGGATCCGCTCTGGTTCAACTTGTCCTTCACCTCGTCCCACAGCGCCGCGCTGCGCAGCGCCCACTCGACGCGCTCGTCCATGTCGGCGTCGCTCATGGACTCGAACAGGCGCACGCCGAACGCGATGTTGTCGTAGATCGACATCGGGAAGGGCGTCGGCTTCTGGAACACCATGCCGATCTTGGCGCGGATCAGCGCCACGTCCTTCTTCGAGGTCAGCAGGTTCTCGCCGTCCATCACGATCTCGCCCTCGGCGCGCTGGTCGGGATAGAGCTCGTACATGCGGTTGAAGGTGCGCAGCAGCGTCGACTTGCCGCAGCCGGAAGGGCCGATGAAGGCCGTCACCTTGCGCTCGGGGATCGCGAGGTTGATGTCGCGCAGCGCGTGGAAACCGCCGTAGTAGAAGTTCAGGTTGCGCACGGCCAGCTTGGCCTGCACGCGTTCGGGGGCGAGGGTCGCGTCCATGTTCTTCGTTTCAGACCTTGTTGCGCGTGAGCACGCGCGCCAGGATGTTCAGGCCCAGCACGGCCAGGGTGATGACGAAGACGCCGGCCCAGGCGAGG
>DATAGN010000306.1:0-6245 GCA_036263715.1 Ramlibacter sp. | reverse complement strand
GCCGAAGGTGTTCTCGCAGAAATCGGCGATCTCCTTGTTGCTGCCGCTCTCCTGGGAGAAGTCGTTGGACGGGAAACCCAGCACGACCAGGCCACGGTCGCGGTAGCGCGCGTGCAGCTTTTCCAGCCCCTCGTACTGCGGCGTGAAGCCGCAGAAGCTGGCGGTGTTGACCACCAGCAGCACCTTGCCCGTGTACTGGCAGAGGTTCTGCGGCTTCTCGTCCTGCAACCGCGGAAAGCTGTGCTGCAGCAGCGCGGGGCAGGCGGCGGGCGGGGCAGCCCGCGCCGGTGCGGCCGCGGCCAGCAGCCCGGCCGTGGCGAGGAGGAGGAAAGCGCGTGTCATGCCGCACATGATCGCCCAAACCCGCCCGCCGGCGGTCGGATTGACCTTGCCAGGACCCGGTCGGGGCCCCCATGTCCAGCAGTTGTCACGCAGGCGTCCTAAAATCCCCGGTTACACGAAAGACCGCTGCGCCATGTTGTATCCCGAATTGTTCAAGCAACTCGAGTCCGTCCGCTGGGACATGGACAAGGACATCCCCTGGGACAAGTTCGATCCGTCGCTGCTGACGGAGGAACAGGCGCAGACGATCAAGATGAACGCCATCACGGAGTGGTCGGCGCTGCCGGCCACCGAGATGTTCCTGCGCGACAACAAGGACGACAGCGACTTCTCGGCCTTCATGTCGATCTGGTTCTTCGAGGAGCAGAAGCATTCGCTGGTGCTCATGGAGTACCTGCGCCGCTTCCGCCCCGACCTGGTCCCGACCGAGCAGGAACTGCACGAGGTCCGCTTCGAGTTCGAGCCCGCGCCCGCGCTCGAAACGCTGATGCTGCACTTCTGCGGCGAAATCCGCCTGAACCACTGGTACCGCCGTGCCTCCGAGTGGCACACCGAGCCGGTGATCAAGCACATCTACCAGACGCTCTCGCAGGACGAGGCGCGCCACGGCGGCGCCTACCTGCGCTACATGAAGCGCGCCATCAACAAGTTCGGCAACGAGGCCAAGGCCGCCTTCGCCAAGGTCGGCGTGCTGATGGCCAGCGCCCGCCGCACGGCGCAGGCGCTGCACCCGACCAACCTGCACGTGAACAAGGCGCTGTTCCCGCGGGACACCATCCAGTCGCGCTTGCCGAACCCCGAGTGGCTCGAGGCGTGGCTCGACACGCAGATCAAGTTCGACGCCGTGTGGGAGACCAAGGTCGTCGAACGCATCCTGCACAACATGAGCCTGCTGATGGACCGCAGCTTCAAGAGCGTGCAGGAGCTCAATCGCTTCCGCAAGGAAATCCAGGCCACCCTCGGCGGCGGCGGCAACGCGGTGGCCGACCCCGCGTGAGTTTCCTGGACAAGATCGTCGCGCGCGAGCAGGCGCGCACACGCATCGGGGCCCTGGCGGGCCCCGTTGTCTTTACCAACGGCGTGTTCGACGTGCTGCATCGCGGGCACGTCACCTACCTCGCGCATGCGCGCGCGCTCGGTGGCAGCCTCGTCGTGGCGCTCAACACGGACGTGTCCGCGCGGCGGCTGGGCAAGGGGCCGGACCGGCCCTTGAACGCGGAGCAGGACCGCGCCGTCGTCCTGGCGGCGCTGGAGGCGGTGGACCTGGTGACCTGGTTCGACGAGGACACGCCGGTGGAACTGCTGCGCGAGCTGCAGCCGGCGGTCTACGTCAAGGGCGGTGACTACGACATGCGCACGCTGGCCGAGACGGCGCTGGTGGAGTCCTATGGCGGGCGGGCCGTGGCGATTCCGTTCGTGGAGGGGTATTCCACGACGAACCTCGTGAAGAGGATCAAGGGCGGCTGACGTCGGGGTTCGGCGCTGCGCGCGCTCACCCCGACCTACGAGGCTGTTGGGGTGCCTGCGGCAACCCAACCTACGACTACGATTCCGGACCTGTAGGTCGGGGTGAGCCCGAAGGCGAACCCCGACACCCACCCTTCACCCCACCTCCGCCGGCTTCCCCCGGTGCGCGAGCTGCCCCGCCTTTTTCTTCAACCAATGCTCGATGTCGTCGAGATAGGTGAAGGTCACCGGCACCACCAGCAGGCTCAGGATCGTCGACGTGAACAGCCCGCCGATCACGGCGATCGCCATCGGCGAGCGGAAGCTCGGATCGGCGGTGCCGAAGCCGATGGCGATCGGCAGCATGCCGGCGCCCATGGCGATGGTGGTCATGATGATCGGCCGCGCCCGCTTGTGGCAAGCATCCAGCAGCGCATCGAAGCGGCTCATGCCATGGTCGCGCCGCGCCACGATCGCGTACTCCACCAGCAGGATCGAGTTCTTCGTCGCGATGCCCATCAGCATGATCAGGCCGATCAGCGAGGGCATCGAGAAGCTCTTGCCGGCGATCAGCAGCGCGACGAAGGCGCCCCCCAGCGACAGCGGCAGCGCGCTCAGGATCGTCACCGGGTGCAGGAAGTCCTTGAACAGCAGCACCAGCACGATGTAGATGCAGAGCACGCCGGTGAGCATCGCCAGGCCGAAGCTCGCGAACAGCTCGCCCATCATCTCCGCGTCGCCCACCTGCACCACGCGCACGCCCGCGGGCAGGTTGCGGATGGATGGCAGCGCCTGCACCGCGGTCGCCACTTCGCCGAGGGGCTGCCCGGACAGCTCGATCTCGAAGTTCACGTTGCGCGAACGGTCGTAGCGGTCGATCACCGCCGGCCCGCCGGTGAGCTCGAAGGTCGCGACCTGCCCCAGCATGACCGGCCCGCGCGTGCCGGGCACCGTCAGGCGTTCCAGCGTGGCGATGTCGCGCCGCGCCTCCTCGCGCAGGCGCACGAGGATGGGCACCTGCCGTTGCGCGAGATTCAGCTTGGCCAAGGCCACGTCGTAGTCGCCCGAGGTCGCGATGCGCAGCGTCTCGCCGATCGCCTGGCTGGTGACGCCCAGGTCCGCCGCGCGCGCGAAGTCCGGCCGCACCACCACCTCCGGCCGGATCAGGCTGGCGGTGGAGGCGATCTGGCCCAGGCCAGGGATGGTGCGCAGGTCCTTTTCCACCGCGACGGCCGCGTCCTGCAGCGCCTTCGGGTCCTCGCCCGTGAGCACCAGGATGTACTTCTCGCCCGAGCCGCCCAGGCCCACCTTGCTGCGCACGCCGGGCAGCGGCTCCAGCGCAGTGCGGATCTGGTTCTCGATGCCCTGCTTGCGCGGCCGCTCGCCGCGCTCGTCCAGGATGATCGTCAGCGTCGCCTTGCGCGCTTCGGCCGCGCCGATGCTGGCAAACGGGTCGCCACCTGCGCTGCCGCCGCCGATGGTGGTGTAGACGCTCTTGACGTGCTTCACGCGCATCAGTGCCAGCCGCGCCTGTTCGGCCGCATTGCGCGTCTGCTGCAGCGTGGAGCCGGGCGGCAGCTCCAGGTACACCTGCGTCTGCGAGTTGTCGTCCGGCGGGATGAAGCCGGTGGGCAGCAGCGGGATCAGCGCGATGGAGCCGAAGAAGAACAGCGTGGCCAGCACCATGGTTTTCACGCGGTGCTTCATGCTCCAGCGCACGCAGCGCAGGTAGAAGCGCATCCAGCCCGGGTCGTCGTGCTGCACCTTCGGCGGCTTGAGCATGTAGGCCGCCATCATGGGCGTGAGCACCCGCGCGACCACGAGCGACGCGAACACGGCCAGCGCCGCCGTCCAGCCGAACTGCTTGAAGAACTTGCCGGCGATGCCGCTCATGAAGGCGGTGGGCAGGAACACCGCGATCAGCGTGAACGTCGTGGCGATCACCGCCAGGCCGATTTCGTCGGCCGCCTCCATCGCCGCCTGGAAAGGTGTCTTTCCCATCTGCAGGTGGCGCACGATGTTCTCCACCTCCACGATCGCGTCATCCACCAGGATGCCGATCACGAGCGACAGTGCCAGCAGCGTCACCACGTTGATGGAAAAACCCAGCAGGTACATGCCGATGAAGGCGGGGATCACCGACATCGGCAGCGCGACGGCGGAGACGAAGGTGGCGCGCCAGTCGCGCAGGAACAGCCACACCACGATGACCGCCAGCAGGGCGCCTTCGTACAGCAGGTGCAGCGAGCCTTCGTATTCCTCCTCCACCGGCGTCACGAAGTCGAAGGCCTGCGTGAGCTCGATGTCGGGCCGCTGCGCCTTCAGGTCGTCCAGCGCCTTGCGCACCGCGTTGCCCACGGTCACTTCGCTTTCCCCGCGGCTGCGCGCCACCTCGAAGCCGACGACGGGCCGGCCGTCGAGCAAGGCCGCCGCGCGCGGCTCCGTGACGGTGTCCGACACCTCCGCCACGTCGGCGAGCTTGATGGTGCGGCCGTTGCCGATGGCGATCTGCAGCAGGCCGATCTCGCGCGCCGACTGCACGGTGGCAAGCGTGCGCACCGGCTGCTCGCCGCCGCCCACGTCGGTGCGGCCGCCGGCGCTTTCGGTCTGCACCTGGCGCAGCTGGCGCGAGATGTCGGCGACCGTCACGCCCAGCGCTTCCAGCTTCAGCGGGTCGATGGCCACGCGCACCTCGCGCGTGACGCCGCCCACGCGGTTGACCGCACCCACGCCGGGCACGGCCAGCAGGCGCCGCGACAAGTCGTTGTCGACGAACCAGGACAGCGCCTCCTCGTCCATGTTGCGCGAGGCGATCGTGAAGGCCAGCACCGGCTGCCCGGCGAGCTCCAGCTTGTTGATGATCGGATCGCGCAGGTCCGCCGGCAGGTCCGAGCGCACGCGGGCGACGGCGGAGCGCACGTCGTCCACGGCTTCCTGCACCGGCTTTTCCAGGCGGAATTCGACCGTGAGCGTCACCACGCCGTCCTGCACGCGCGTGGTGATGTGCTTGAGCCCCTGCACCGTCGCGATGGCGTTCTCGATCTTGCGGGCGACGTCGGTTTCCAGCTGCGCCGGTGCGGCGCCGGGTAGCGACGCGGTCACCAGCACCGTGGGCAGGTCGATGTCCGGGAAGTTCTGCACCTTCATGGCCTTGAAGGACAGCAGGCCGCCGAAAGTGAGCAGCACGAACAGCATCACTGCCGGGATCGGGTTGCGGATGGACCAGGCCGAGACATTCATGGCGCGTTCCTTCAGCGTTTCGCCGACGCGGCGGAGGCGGCGCCGGCAGCGGCGGCCGTGGAGGCGCTCGCCTCGCCGGTCACGCGCACCAGGTCGCCATCGTTCAGGAAGCCGCCGCCGCTGGCCACGACCCGCATGTCGGGGGTGACGCCGGACAGCACCTGCAGGCGGTCGCCCGAGATGCGGCCGATCTGCACCTTCACCTGCGTGACGCGGTTGTCCGGGTTGACGCGGAAGACGTAGCTGAAGCCCTCGCGCACCACCACCGCCTGCTGCGGCAGCGTGAGTGCGGGCTGCGCGCCCAGGTCGAACTCGCCGCGGGCGAACATGCCGGCGCGGGCGCTGCCCGAGGCGGGGCCCGGCAGCGGATTGACGTCCACGTACACCATGGCCACGCGCGTCTGCGGGTCGACGGTCGGGCCGATCATGCGCACGCGGCCCTCGAGCCGGTCGCCGCTGGTGGCGGTGACGATCGCGCGCGTGCCGGCAGTGAGGCGCCCGAGTTCCGACGCGGTCACTTCGGCGCGCCATTCCAGCCGGCCCTTGCGGATCAGGCGGAACAGCTCGGTGCCGGGCGCGACCACCGCGCCGACGGTGGCGGTGCGGGCCGAGATCACGCCGTCATCGGGAGCGACGATGGTGCTCTGGTTCAGGCGGGCCTGCTGCCCCTGCAGCTGCGCGCGCATCGCTTCCACGCGCGCGCGGGCGGTCACCTCGGCGGTGATGTACTGGTTGATTTGCGACGCGCTCATGGCGCCGGTCTGCTGCAGCGTGCGCGCCCGGGCGGCGTTGTTGGCGGCCTCCGCCAGCGCCGCCTCGGCCTCGGCCAGCCCCGCGCGCGCCTGCGCGGATTCGGCGCGCAGCGTCTCGGCGGCAAAGCGCGCCAGCACCTGCCCGCGGCGCACGCGGTCGCCGACGTTGACCAGCACCTCCGCGATGCGCAGCCCGTTGGCTTCGGCGCCGATGATCGCCTCCTGCCACGCGGCGAGGTTGCCGTTGGCGGCCAGCACCAGGGGCAGCATCGCCTGCTCCGGGCGGATGGTGGTGACGGTCAGCGCCGGCTTCGCGGTGGCGGCGGCCTTCTTCTCGTCGGGCTTGTCGCCGCAGGCCACGATCAGCAGTGCCGCCAGCAGGACGCCCCAGCGGCGGAAATCGTTTTTCAGCATCACGTTTCTTGTTCCTCTTTTGTGGCTCCCTCTCCCGCTTGCGGGAGAGGG
>DATAGN010000305.1:0-4832 GCA_036263715.1 Ramlibacter sp. | reverse complement strand
TTCCGGCGCGACGACCAGCTGCGCATTCGTGTCGCGCAGGCGCTGCGCATACCACTGAAGCGCCACCGGGATGCCGGTGCCACCCTCGAACTTCTCGTCCTGCGGGATGTTGCCTTGCAGCAGGCCCACGCGCAGCTTGGGTCCGGGTGCGGCCGGCGGCGAGGCGGCCGTGTGCACGTTGCACGCGGCAACCAGGCCCGCGCTGCCGCCCACCAGCAGCCAGTAGCGCCAGGAGGCCAGCGCCGGTCGCTGCACGGCCTGCGCGAGCAGCCAGGCGAGCCAGGCCGCCAGCGCGCCAATGCCGTAGACACCCACCCACGGTGCAAGCGCGGCCAGCGGCCCGTCCACGTGCGCGTAGCCGCCCGCGCCCCAGGGAAAGCCGGTGTAGAAGGTGCCGCGCATCAATTCGGCACCGGTCCAGAGGGCAGCGAACAGTGCGCCATCGAGCCAGGCCCTGCCCCTGCGGCCCCGAGAGAACAAGGCCGAAGCCAGTGCGTAGTCCAGCGCGAGGAACGCGGCCAGCAGCAGGACCGCGAGCGCGGCGAGCGGTGCCGCCAGCCCGCCGTAGACGTGCATGGAGATGTACAGCCACCAGAAGGTGCCCGTGAGCCAGGCCGTCGCGAAGCTCCAGCCGACCAGCGCAGCCCCGAGCCATCCGCCTTGTCGCTGCAGCAGGCCGGCGAGCACTGCGAGGGATGCCAGTTGCAGCCACCAGAGCGGCTGGCCGGTGCCGGGCCAGGCGAGCGCGAGCGCCTGCAGCAGGCCCGCGGCGCCGGCGGCCGCGGCCGGCCCCACCCTGGCGAGCAACGCCCTCAAGCGGGCGTGCCGTCCTTGCCGGCGGGAGAAACCTTGAACCAGCGGACGGCGCCGCCCTTGGTGTGCAGCACCACGAAGTTGAGGCCGGCGAGCTCGATGCGTTCGCCGCGCTTGGGCACATGGCCCATCTGGTGCGCGATCAGGCCGCCGATCGTGTCGAACTCGTTCTCGCCGTCGGCGGTTTCGAGCTTCACGGAGAAGGCTTCGCTGACGCGGTCGATGGACGTGTCCCCGCTCACGCGGTAGGTCTGGTCGGCCAGGCCGAAGATGTCGCCCTCGTCCTCGGCGATGTCGAACTCGTCCTCGATCTCGCCGACGATCTGCTCGAGCACGTCTTCGATGGTGATCAGCCCGGCGACCCGGCCGAACTCGTCGATGACGATGGCCAGGTGGTTGCGGTTGCCACGGAATTCGCGCAGCAGGTCGTTGAGCCCCTTGCTTTCCGGCACGAAGACGGCCGGGCGCAGCAAGGCGCGGATGTTCAGGGCGGGCGAGCGCTGCAGCTTCAGCAGGTCCTTGGCCAGCAGGATGCCGATGATGTTCTCGCGGTCGTTCTCGTAGACGGGGAAGCGCGAGTGCGCCGTGTCGATGACGACGTTGAGGATCTCGTCGTACGGCGAGTCGATGTTCACCAGGTCCATGCGCGGGGCGGCCACCATGACGTCGCCCGCGGTGAGCTCGGCCATGTTGATGACGCCTTCCAGCATCACGCGCGACTCTGGACCGATGACGTCGTTGTCCTCGGCGTCGGCCAGCGTTTCGATCAGTTCCGCCTTGGAGTCGGGTCCCGGGTGGATGAACTCGGCGACCTTCTGCAGGAATGTGCGCTTGTCCTGCTTGTCTTGCGCTGCTCGCGCAGGGTGGGGATCTGACACAGCCTCGGCGGCGGGAGTGGTGGGGCCCATAGGATAGCCCATTGCCCGGTACCAATGGCTCAGCCGCTGCGCGGCGGATGAGGATCAGCGGCCGCTCTTGCCGAGCGCGTCCGCGGCGCCGCGGCGGATTTCCTGCAGCTGCGCGAGGAAGGCGAAGAACTGCTTGGCCTGCCGCTTGAGGTGGTAGTCCGCCTGGGCAACCTGCTCCTCCACCAGTTCCGTCATCCGCGTGTCCAGCGTGGCCGGCGGCAGCCGCAGGTAGGCCTCGGTTTCGCTGCCGGCGCGCTCCAGGGTCGCCCCGCCGTTGCGCGCGATCTTGATCATGGCCGTGTTTTCGGACAGCGCGTGGATGAACATCAGCTCCACGCCTTCGTTGCGCGCGTGCCGCACCGCCCGCTGGAACAGCAGGGTGCCGTAGCCACGCCCGCGCGCCTTGGCGAGCACCGACACGCCGAATTCCGCACCCAGCGTGCCGCCCGGCTGCGGAGGGATGAACGCCAGGTGCGCCATCGCCAGCAGTTCCAGCTTGCGATTGAAGATGCCGAAGATGTCGTCGCGCTCGAAATCCAGCCCGTCGACGTAGCGCTTGATCTGCTCGTCGCTCGCCGCATACCCGAACCGCAGGTAGCGGTCGTGCTCTTCCAGGGCCAGCAGGTGCTGCCGGATGCGCCGGCGGTGGCCGGTGCCCAGCGAGCGGATCGGCACGATTCCGCCGGAAGGGGCTGGCAGTTGGAGGTCCATGGCGCGACTTTAAGGGTTTTCCCGGATTTGCCAAGTTCTGGGGGCTCTCGGCGTCGCGCGGCATCCTCACGGCCGATGACACAACCTGTCACACCGTGCTACAAGAAGACAGGGAGCGTTCACACAGGTCATGCCCAGCGTCCGCGCCGCTGCCAGTCCTCGATTCACCCGCACCGCCAGAGTGATCGCGGTTGCGGACGTGGTGGAGTCCGTGCGCCTGATGGAGCACGACGAGCAGCGCTTCATCGCGCATTGGCAGCGGTTCGTGGCTTTCGTGGTCGAAAGCGTGACCGCCGCCTCCGGGCGCGTGCACAAGAGCCTGGGCGACGGGCTGATGCTGGAGTTCAACGATCCGCAAGGCTGCGTCCGAACGATGCTCGCGATGCAGGAGTGGTTTCGCGCCACGAATGCGCAAGTCGCGCCGGAGGAACACGTGCACCTGCGCATCGGCGCGCATGTGGCGGACTACGTGGCGGACAAGTACGACATCTACGGCACCGACGTGAACCTCGCCACGCGCATCGCGTCGCTGGCTGGACCCGGCGAGATCGTGATTTCCGCGGCGCTGCGCGACCGGCTGGGACGCATCGACGACGTGCCGCTGCAGGACCTGGGCAGCTGCCACCTGAAGCACGTGAAGCAGCCCGTGCATGCGTACCGGCTCGGCGCGGTGGGCCGCAATCCCGTGATGCACGCGCAACCGGCCGCCGCCGTGCCGATGCGCGCGACGCTGGCCGTGCTGCCTTTCCGTACCGACGGCGAATCCCTCAACGGCATCGGCGGCGACACGCTGGCGGACGAACTCGTGGCCGTGGTGGCGCACAGCGACGTGCTGCAGGTCGTTTCACGCATGACGACGGCGCCGCTGCACGGCGCACGGCACACCCTGAGCAGCGTGCTGGCCGAGGTCGGTGCCCACTATGTGCTGACCGGGCGCGCGCGGGTGCACGAAGGCGCGTTGGCCTTGTACGCCGAGCTCGCCGACGCGCGCACCGGCCATGTGATCTGGGCCCACAGCTTCCAGGGCGTACCGCGGGCGAGCGGGACCATCGACGGGGTGCTGCTCGGCGAACTCGTGGCGGCAGTGCACGCGGCGGTGATCCGGCACGAGGTGGAGGCGGCGCAAGGGCAACCGATGCCCGCGCTGGAAGGCGCCACCCTCCTGCTGGCGTCCCTCGGCCTGATGCACCGGCTGTCGCCGGTGGACATGGACCGCGCGCGCGGGATGCTCGAGCACCTGATGGAGCGCTGGCGCCGCCATGCGTCCGCCCATGCGTGGCTCGCGCACCTGCACGTGCTGCGGGTGCAGCAAGGCGGCGCGGGGATCACGGGGCACGACCAGGCGCTGGCGCGTGCCTACGGCGCCAGCGCGGTGCAGTGCGATCCCGCATCGCCGCTGGTGCTGGCCGTCGACGGCCACGCGACGCTGCACGGCGCCGGCAACCACGAGGGTGCGGCGGATCGCTACGCGCAGGCACTGAGCGTGCGTGCGGATCATTCGCTCGCCCTGCTGTTTCGCGCGGAGCTGCTGGCCATGCAAGGCTCCGCGCGGCAGGCCCGGCACACGGCGGCGCGTGCGCTGCAGACGATGTCGCTGGACCCCCTGCGCTATCTCTACGATGCGATCGCCGCCTTCGCCGCCTGGGCCGACGGCGACGCCGCGCAGGCCGCGCAGCTGGCTGAACAGGCCTTGCAGCGCAATCCGCGCTACCTGCCGGCGTGGCGCACGCTGCTGGCGGCACAAGTCGACGGCGAGCGGCTGGGTGATGCCCGGGCGACGCAGCAACGGCTGCTGCGGCGGCAACCTGCGTTCAACGTGGCGAGCTTCCTCGCGGCCACGCCCATCTGCGACCCGCTGGCGCAGCGCCTGGCCGACAACCTGCTGAGGGCAGGCGTGCCGCGGGGTTGAGCGGCGCTGGCGCTACCAGCGCGCGGGCAGCTTCTTCTTGAGCGTGATGCGCTTGATGCCCAGTTCGACGTAGCCGCCCTTTTCGAGGTCCTTGAGCAGGCGACTGACCATCTCGCGCGAGGCGCCGACGCGGCTGGCGATCTGCTGGTGCGTGATCTGCGTCAGCTGCACCGGCTCCTGCGTGGTGGCCGGCCCCTGCTCGCCCTCGAGCGTGTGGATCACGCGGCCGTAGACATCGAGCAGGGCCATCTGGCGCGCCGTCTCGGTCGCCGACCGCGCACGGCGGATCACCTGCGTGACCAGCGAGAACGCGAATTCGGGTTCGTCAGCCAGGTGCTGCTGCACTGCCGCGCGCGACACGAGCGAGCACAACGTGGGTTCCAGCGTCATCACGGAGGCGGAGCGCGGCCCGCCGTCGAGCGACATCTCGCCGAAGTAATCGCCCGCCTGGATGGTGCCGTAGGTGATCTCGCGGCCATTCTCGTCGGTCG
>DATAGN010000304.1:0-4055 GCA_036263715.1 Ramlibacter sp. | reverse complement strand
TCTCGCGCCAGTCCAGCACCTCGTCGCCCTTGGCGACCACGGCGAAGTAGCGCTCCGGCCGGCTCACCGGGCCGCGCTCCAGCGCCCGCAGTTCGTCCACATACCCGGGCGCGAAGTAGAAGCGCTCCTGCGGGTCGTGCCAGGCCGTCTGCTCGCCGATGTGGCGCGCCAGGTCGCGGGCGGGTTCGACCGCCGGGTTCAGCAGCACCGCCCGGCAGCCGGTCTCCTCGGCCACCCAGGTCGCGTAGAAGCCGCCGAGCGACGAGCCGACCACGGCCATGCGCTCGCGCGGCCAGCCGGCGATGCTCTGCCGGATCAGCGCTGCCGCGGCGGCCGGCGAGGGCGGCAGCTGCGGGCAGCACCAGGCCACGGCCGGGTGGCTGTCCCGCACCACGCGGGCCATGCGCTGGGCCTTGAACGACTTCGGCGACGAGCGGAAGCCGTGGAGATACAACAGGTGCGTGGTGTCCATCAGCCGGATGGGGTACGGTGTTCTAAGTATTCGAACGATAATCCGCGCGCCGAAGAGCACCGGAGAACACGGTTGGCGGAACAAAAACAAGCACTGGCCAGCACCCGCGAAGTCTCGGTCGAACTGGCCAAGCGCAGCGTCGCGGTGATTCTCGCCCAGAGCCGGGCGGGCGCGGGCACGGCTTTGCTCATGGGGGGAGCCCTGGGCGCCATCTACGTCCCCGCCGTCGGCTGGGGCCCCTTCCTGGCCTGGTACTGCGTGCTGGCCGCGTGCATGGTGGCCCGCCAGTTCTGGTTCCACCGGCTGGTCGAGCGGGACGGCGCGACGGAAACCACGCTGCGCCGCATCGCCATCGTGGCGGCGCTCACCGGCTGGCTGCTGACCGTTTCCATCCCCCTGTTCTCCAGCGCCGTGAGCCTGGCCGACCTGGGCGTGCTCACCATCATCGCGGTCGGCTGGATCTCGGTCGCCGTGGCCGTGCTCGCGGTGGCACCCCGCGTCTACGCGGTGTACCTCGCGGCCTGCCTGTTCATGGTGTTCCTGGGCTGGGTGCCGCGCGCGAGCGCGCGCGAGCTGGTGCTGATCGGCATCGCCATGTGCCTCGGGGGCCCCATGATGGTGCGCCTGGCCCGCGTCGTGCAGTCGCAGTTGCGCGACGCCGTCGAGGCGGCGCAGCAGAACGCCGTACTCGTGGTCCAGCTGCGGCAGGCCTTGCAGCGGCAGGAGGAAACGCAGCGGGCCCGCTCCCGCTTTCTCGGCGCCGCTAGCCACGACCTGCGCCAGCCGGTGCAGGCGCTGCTGTTCCTGTCCGACATCTTCCGCAGGACCACCGAGCCGGGCCGGCGCGATGCGATGGCGCAGCAGATCATGCGCACCGGCGAATCCATCGACAGCATGTTCCGCCACCTGGTCGACTTCGCCCAGATCGACGCCGGCACCATGAAGGCCGTGGTGCAGCCGGTGCAGCTGGACCAGCTGATCGCGGCCGCGGTCTCGGGCTTCGCGGAGAAGTGCGGCGCCCGCGGCCTGCGCTTCCGCCTGGACCAGCCCGGCCCGTGCACGGTGGCGGCCGACCCCGTGCTGCTGGAGCGGATGCTGCGCAACTTCCTCGACAACGCCTACAAGTACTCGCTGGCCGGCGAGATCGTCCTGAGGGTGGCGCGCCAGGGCGAAGAGGTGCAGGTGTGCGTGGCCGACGAGGGCGTCGGCATGGAAGCCGAAGACCTGGCGCAGGCCTGCAATGCGTTCTACCGCGGGCGATCCGCCGCGCTCGCCGAAGCCGAGGGAATCGGCCTGGGCCTGGCGATCTCCAGCCACATGGCCGACCTGATGGATGCCGACCTGGAACTGCAGTCGCGCCCGGGCCGCGGCACCAGTGTGTGCGTGCGCCTGCGGCTGGCGCAGCAGGTCGTGCTGGTGCCGGCGCACCCGCCGGTGGACCGTGGCGATTCGCTGCTGAAAGGCCGGCTCGTGGCGGTGGTGGAAAACGACCGCCTGGCGCGCGACGCCCTGTGCTCCTGGCTCCTGGAAGGCGGCGCGCGCGTGGCGCAAGGCGGCTCCATCGCCCAGTTGCTGGACGCATTGCGCCATGCGGACACGGCGCCCGACCTGATGCTGGCCGACTTCCGCCTGACCGAGGCGACCGGCGTGGAGGCCGTGCAGGCGGTGCGCGCCGAATTCGGCCATGTTCCGGCCTGGATCATCTCGGGTGAAGCGGACATCGCCGAGCGCGGACTGGACCTGCCCGTGCTGCAAAAGCCGATCACGCCCGAGAGGCTGCTGGAGGCGGTGCGTTCCGCCCTGGAAGCGGAGGCGCGCTGAGCGCGGTCAGAACACCGGGTCGGACGACGAGGTCTGCAGGTCGCGGATGCTGACGCCGGCGCGGGCCAGGGCGTAGACGGCCTCGGTGCGGTTGGAGACCACCAGCGCGTCGAGGATGTGCGCGACGTGCGACTTCACCGTGGTGTCCGACAGGCCCAGGTCCCGGGCGATCACCTTGTTGGGCTTGCCCTGCACGATGCCCAGGAGCACCTGGCGCTGCCTTTCGGTCAGGTGCGCCCCCAGGCGCGACCAGGCGTCCTGCTGCATGCGCGTGGCCGGGGAGCCGACGCTCAGGCTGGTGGGCGGCAGGTACACCCCGCCGCCGAGTACCAGGCGCAGCGCGGCGTTGAACTGTTCGCTGGGCGCCGACTTGGGGACGAAGCCGAAGGCGCCGAGGTCGATGCATTCGCGCACGACGGCCGGGTCTTCCACGCCCGACAGCACCAGCACGGGCACCTCGGGCCGGCGCGTGCGGACCTCGCGCACCGAGTCGAGCCCGCCGTAGCCGGGCATCTGCAGGTCCAGGATCATCAGGTCGGCCTGCAGGCCGCCGTCGAGCTTCTGGAAAGCCGTGTCGAGCGAGGCGCACTCCACCACGTGCACGTCCATGCCTGCGCTTTGCAGCGTGTAGGCCACGCCGCTGCGGTAGAGGGGATGGTCGTCGACGACGAGGATGTTCATGGGGCGAAGGCATCGTAGCAGCCGTGCTGAGCCAGGCTACGGCCATTGGGATGAGGGAGCGGGGGATAATTTGGTCATGGCCGCCGTCTTCGACAAACCTTCCCTGCGCCAGCGCATGGCCCCGATGCTGCAAGGCTTCGACGGTCCGCTGGCCTTCGCCGTGTTCCTGCTGGCCTGCGCCGGGCTGCTGACCATGTACAGCTCGGGCTTCGACCACGGCACCCGCTTCGCCGACCACGCGCGCAACATGCTGCTGGCCGGCGCCATCATGTTCGTCATCGCACAGGTGCCGCCGCAGCGGCTGATGAGCTTCGCGGTTCCGCTCTACGTGATCGGCGTTGCCTTGCTGATCGCCGTGGCGGTGTTCGGCATCACCAAGAAGGGTGCCAAGCGCTGGGTGAACGTCGGCGTGGTGATCCAGCCGAGCGAGCTGCTCAAGATCGCCATGCCGCTCATGCTGGCCTGGTGGTTCCAGAAGCGCGAGGGGCAGTTGCGGCCGCTGGACTTCATCGTCGCCGGCCTGCTGCTGGCCGTGCCGGTCGGCATGATCATGAAGCAGCCCGACCTGGGCACCTCGCTGCTGGTGCTGGCGGCCGGCCTGTCGGTGATCTTCTTCGCCGGCCTGTCGTGGAAGCTGATCATCCCGCCCTTGCTGCTGGGGGCTGTGGGCATCGGCGTGCTGGTGATCTTCGGCGACGACCTGTGCGCGCCCGGCGTCCGGTGGGGCTTCCTGCACGACTACCAGCAGCAACGCGTGTGCACGCTGCTCGACCCGAGCAAGGACCCGCTGGGCAAAGGCTTCCACATCATCCAGGGGATGATCGCCATCGGCTCGGGCGGCCTGTTCGGCAAGGGCTTCATGCAAGGCACGCAGACGCACCTGGAGTTCATTCCCGAGCGCACCACCGACTTCATCTTCGCCGCCTACTCCGAGGAGTTCGGCCTGGTGGGCAACCTCTGCCTGATCGCCGGCTTCCTGTTCCTGATCCTCCGCGGACTGGCGATCGCCCTGGAGGCGCCGACCCTGTTCTCGCGGCTGCTGGCCGGTGCGATCACGATGATCTTCTTCACCTACGCCTTC
>DATAGN010000303.1:0-4484 GCA_036263715.1 Ramlibacter sp. | reverse complement strand
CAAGCTGGTGGACGAATGCCTGCAGCAGGCCGGCGCCAAGCCGCTGATCGTGGCGCAGATCAATTCGGTGGCGCCGATGATCGAGCTGGTGCGCCAGACCGACTTGGCCGGCATCGTGACCGAGACCGCCGTGTCCTCCTCCACCGACCTGCGCGTGGTACCGCTGGAGGACCCGACGCCGGTGCGCACGCCGGGATTGCTGTGGCCCAAGGGCGCGGCGCGCTCGCCGGTGCTGCGGCACTTCGCTGAGATCATCCGGCGGGCGGCGGGGCTCGGGGTCTAGCGCCGCGCGAAATCCGGCTGGTCGAAATGCGCCACCCGCGTGGCGCGCCCGGCGATGCACACCTCGCGGAACTGGTACAGCACCGCCGCCGTCGGCGCGGCGATCCAGGAGCGGCCCACGGGCATGCGCAGGATCTGGCGCCCGGGGTCCTCGGAGGGCTCCAGCAGCGGCGCGTCCTCGCGCATGAATTCGGCGACCGGAATGCGGTGGATGCTCGCCACCTCGGCGGCGCTCGGGCGCAATTCACGCACGCTGCCGGCCCACACCACGATGGGGGTGATCACGAAGCCGGAGCGGGTGGCGTAGTCATCGAGCGTGCCCAGGATGTGCCCGGGCGACAGCGACAGCCCGATCTCTTCCTCCAGCTCGCGCAGGGCTGCCGTGGGCGCATCCTCGCCCGCATCGATGCGTCCGCCGGGCAGCGCCCACTGTCCCGCATGGCGCGCGAGGTCGGCGGCGCGCCGGGTGAGGATCAGCGCCGCCTGCTCGCTCCAGCCGGCGGGCCGTGCCAGCCCGTCGATGTCAGCGCCCGGCCCCTCGTCCGCCAGCACGATGGCCACTGCCGCGGCGTGCTGCGCGCCATGCGGCACGCGGCGCACGGGGAAGTCGGCGAGGCGGGAACGCACTTGCAGCCGCAGGGATTCGTCGAGGACCATCCGGCGATTCTGTCCCGATACGCCCACGTAGTCCGGCGCCTACGCGTGCCGGCGCCTCCGTCCCAACCGGGGGCCGCGGCACGGCCAAAGAATGCGGAACCACTACCGAGGAGTCACCATGCCCAACGACAACACTGGCCGCCAGGCGGAGAACGACGCGACCATGCGCGAGGACGAGCCGATGCCGTCTGCGTCCGAAGACCGGGTGCTGGAGGAAACGGCCCGTCTCGCGCGCGAGGGCCGCAAGGAACTGGAAGCCGACCCGCGGGAGAGCAAGCCGGCTTCCGAATAAGGCTTCGCGCTTACTCCGGCCGGAAACCTGCGCTCTTGAGCAGGTCGGCCCCCTGCTGCACATCGCCCGCCACGAAGCGCCGGAACTGCTCCGGCGTCTCCGTCACCGGGTCGATGCCCAGGCTCGCCCATGCACCGGAACGCGCGAGCTCCCTGACTGCCGCATTGATCGCCGTGTTCAGCGCCGCGATGCGGTCCGGCGGCGTGTCGCGCGGCGCCCAGACGCCGTACCACGAGACGTAGGAGAAGTTGGCGATGCCGCTTTCCTGCACGGTCGGTACGTCCGGCGCCAGCGGGCTGCGCTTGCGCGCAGTGATCGCAATCGGCCGCACCTTGCCGGCCGCGGCCAGCGGCAGCAGGGACACCATGGAATCGAGCAGCAGGTCGACGTGGCCGCCGCCCACGTCCACCAGCGCCGGCTGCGTCCCCTTGTACGCGACGTACGTGAACTTCACGCTGGCTTCCTTGGCCAGCAGCAGCGTCGCCAGGTGGCTCGGCGCACCCGCAGCCGGGATGGCGGCGGTCCACTTCTCGGGCTGCTGGCGCGCGGCCGTCAGCACGTCCGCCAGCTTCTGCTGCGACACGCGCGGTGCAACCACCAGCATCAGCGGCGCCTCGCCCACGCGGGCCACCGGCGCGAAATCCGCCTGGGGGTCGTAAGGCGCATGGGTGAGCACCTGCCGCGCGAGCACGTGCGTGGCGGCCGAGAACAGCAAGGTGGTGCCGTCGGCGGTGGCGGTCTGCACCGCCTTGCCACCGACGGTGCCGCTGGCTCCCGCCTTGTTCTCCACCAGCACCGTCACGCCCAACTGCTTGCGCAGTTGCTCCGCTAGCCTTCGCGCGGCGCTGTCGACGCCGCCGCCGGCGGCGAACGGCACCACCAGCCGCAGGGTCTGCCCCGCCTCCGGGAACTTGGACGCCAGGGCGGAGACCGGCGCCAGGCCGAACACCGCCGCTGCTGCCAGCAGGCTCAGGATCTTCATGGTGTCTCCTCGCGCGGCGAGCACTTCAGTCCACCAGGCCGGCGGAACGCAGGGCTTGGGCGATTTCGACCTCGGCGCCGGGCTCCAGCGGCAGCAGCGGGCTGCGCACCGTGGCGTGCTCGAGGATGCCGCGGGCCACCAGCCCGTGCTTGAGGGCGACCGTGCCTTCCATGTGCGAGCCGCGGTGGTACACGGTGCGCGTCACGGCCAGCAGCTGGTCGTGGATGGCGCGCGCCTTCTTGTAGTCACGCGCCTTGCCGGCGGCGATCAGCTCGATCAGCGGTTCCGGCGTGAGGCCGCCATAGCCGACCAGGGCGCCGTCCACGTCGAACATGGTGTGCAGCAGGTATTCGTCGTGGCAGGTCAGGATCTGCAGCTCGGGGCGCTCGCGGCGGATCACCGGGATCTCCGTATCCCAGCGACGCATGTTGCGCACGCCGTTCTTCATCGCGAACACGCCAGGCTGCGCGGCGATCTCCAGCTGGGTTTCCAGGTTGTAGGTCGCCTTGGTCGCGTCCGGGTACTGGAACAGGATCAGCGGCAGCCCGCTTTCCTCGTGGATGGCGCGATAGCGGTCCTGCGGCGCGCCGTTCTGGTAGCCGAAGCGCAGCCAGCCGTGCGAGGGATACACCAGCCCGGCGGCGGCGCCCGCCTGCACGGCCCGCTTGGCTTCCTCGGCGGCGACCTGGGTGCCCTCGAGCGTGATGCCCGCGATGATCGGCAGCTTGCCGTCCACCGACTCCGAGAAGCTGCGGATCACGGCCGATTGCTCTTCCTGGCTGAGGAAGGTGCCTTCGCCGGCGTGGCCCAGGACCACGAGGCCCTTGACCCCGGCGAACTTGCCGAGCCAGGAGCCGTAGCGGCGAATGGCGGCATGGTCGACGGCGCCGTCGCGGGTGAAGGGGGTCACGGGTGCGGGGACGAGGCCGCGGAGGTCGAGGGCTTTCATGGAGGCGTTCCTTTCGGTGGGGGTGGATGCGCGCTCAGAGCGCATGGATGCACTGTAGGAATCGCGTCGCTCTTCGCCTAGATTAGGAACGCAGCTTTCAGACTTGCCGATTCCGGCATGGCAGCAGGAGATGGGCATGGACGTGGCGGGCGTGAAGCTCTTCCTCGAGGTCGCGGAGGCAGGCAGCCTCAGCAAGGTGGCGGCGCGCCGGCAGACCGTGCAGTCGCACGTGAGCCGGCAGGTGAGCGATTTCGAAGCGGCGTGCGGTGGCGCGCTGTTCCACCGGACGGGGCGAGGCGTGACGCTGACCGAGTTCGGTGCGCGCGCGGCGGCTCGCCTGCGACCCTGGTTGCAGGAGACCGAGGGATTGCTGCAGGAACTGCACTCCGAATCGGGGCAGATGCTCGGCACGGTGCGGATCGGGCTCATTCCCTCGGCGGCGCATCCCCTGGGCACGCGCCTGTTCGAGCAGCTGCAGGCGCAGCATCCCGGCATCCACCTGGACATCGCCGAAGCGCAGGGCACGGACCTCGACGCGATGCTCGATAGCGCCGCGGTGGACCTGGCGATCCTGTTTCGCTTCCAGCGGCCGAGCGGCAGCGAGGAGACGCCGCTGTGCGTGGCGCACACCTACCTCGTTTCCTCGCCGGGTGACGAACTCACGCGAGAGCCCACGCTGCCCTTCGCGCGCTTGCGAGGCCTGCGGCTCGTGTTGCCACGGCGTCCGAGCCACTGGCGCAATGCGCTGGATGAGACGGCGCGCAGCCTCGGCTTCCGCCTGGAACCCGTGGCCGAGGCCGACTCACTGACCGTGCAGAAGGAACTGGTAGCGCGCGCGCCGGGGCTTTATTCGATCCTGGGACCGTTCTCGATCAGTGGCGAGTTGCGCGCGCGACGGTTGCAGGCGACCCGCCTGGTGGAGCCGGAGCTGACGCGCCACGTGACGCTGGCGATGCCGCGGCACGGCAAGCTGTCGCCGGCGTGCCGCGTGGTGGCAAGGATGGTGCAGCAGCTGGTCGAGGCCTGGGGGCACCAGTTGACCGAGCCGCCGGGTGAGGAAGAGGCCTTCAGCAGCCGTCGCGGCAGCGGAACTGGCGCGCGCCCGCCAGCTTGAAGGCGACCAGCCGCGTGCGCAGCAGGTGCCGGCCGCACAGGATGCAGCTCATGGTGGCGCCGTAAGGGCCGGGAAAGTCGGTGCCGCCCGACTTGGATTCGTAGCGCAGTCCACCAGGGCGCACCTTGGTGGTCACGTCGTCTTTCATGCCGGGCTTACTTCGCCGCGTCCTGCGGCGGTGCCTGGTCCGGCATCGAGCCTTGCTGGG
>DATAGN010000302.1:0-1901 GCA_036263715.1 Ramlibacter sp. | reverse complement strand
AGACGGCGCGGGCCCTCGTCACGGTTTCCGCGCCGCTGGCCCGCAAGCTGGAGCGGCACGGCCGTCCCGTGTGGGAGGTGCGCAACGGCTGCGACCCCGAAGACTTCGCAGGGCTGGAGCGTCCGGAGGGTTTCGCAACGGATCGCAAGCACCTGGACATCGTGTTTACAGGGAACGTGTACCTGGGGCATTACGATGTGCGGTCGTTCTGCGAAGGGCTCGCGCTCTTCCTGGGGCAAGGCGGTACGGCCACCGTGCACGTCGCGGGCCGCAACACCGCGGCCTTGCAGCAGGAGGCGCGCCGCACGGGGTTGGACCGGCATTTCCGGTTCGCCGCGACGGTGCCGCGCGAGCAGGCGCTGGCCATGCAGAAGCACGCGGACGTGTTGCTGTTCTTCATCTGGGCAACGGGCAATGAAGGGATCTATTCGTTGAAGCTGTTCGAATACGCGGGCGCGGGGCGGCCGGTGCTGGCCGTCGGGCCGCGCGGTGACGTTGCCGGCCTGGTCGTCGATGCGGGCCTGGGCACCGTCTGCACCGATGCGGCCGAAGTGGCGTCGCAGCTGCAGGCCTTGCGCGACCGCAAGCAGGAGCAGGGCGCCCTGGCGCAGACGCTGCGCCCCGGCTTCGACCTGACGCGGCGGGCGCAGTTCGCGCAACTTCAGCGGCACCTGGCCTCGCTCGGGGAGGCCCGCTGATGCGCGTGTGCTTCGTCGTCACCAACACCTTCGCGCTCAACGCCTTCCTGGCCGTGCCCATCGAGGCGCTGGCCGCCGCCGGCTGGGAAGTGACGGTGGCCGTCAGCACGCGCGACGGCGAGGTGTGCGAGCTGGTGCGCCGCAACGCGCAGGTGTACGACCTGCACATGAACCGGCACATCTCCCCCGTGGCCGACATGCCGGTAGTGCGCGACCTGTACAGGTTCATCCGCCGCCAGAGCTTCGACGTCGTGCACAGCATCACGCCCAAGGCCGGCGTGCTGGGCATGACCACCGCGCTGCTGGCGCGCGTGCCCGTGCGCATGCACACGTTCACCGGGCAGGTGTGGGTCAACCGCAGCGGCTTCATGAAGCGCTTCCTGCAGTTCATGGAGTGGTACGTGGCGCACTGCGCGAACCACGTGCTGGCCGACAGTCCGTCGCAGGCGCAGTTCCTGATCGACCACCACATCGTGGAGGCGCAGCGCATGGAGGTGCTGGCCGAGGGTTCGATCTGCGGCGTGGACACGCTGCGCTTCCGCCCGCGGCCCGGGATGCGCGCAGTGATGCGCGCGCGCCTGGGCGTTCCCGAGGGCGCGCCGATGCTGCTCTACGTCGGGCGTCTCCATCCGGAAAAGGGCTTGCACGAACTGGGTGTCGCCTTCGAGCGGCTCGCCGCGAAGCACACGGACGCGCATCTCGTGCTGGTGGGCCCCGACGAAACCGGATTGGCCCAGGTGCAGGCAAAGGTCGTGCGCGCGCGCGACCGCGTGCATGCCGTCGGCCGCAGCAGCGAACCCGAACACTGGATGGCCGCGGCCGACGTGCTGTGCCTGCCCAGCTACCGCGAAGGCTTCGGCATGTCGCTGCTGGAAGGCGCGGCCGCCGGCCTGCCATCGGTGGCTTCGCGCATCTACGGCGTCACCGATGCGGTGGTCGACGGCGAGACCGGCCTGCTGGTGCCGGCGCGTGACCCGATCGCCCTGGCCGACGCCCTGGAGCGGCTGGTCGTGGATGGCGAGCTGCGCCGCCGCCTGGGTGCCGCCGCGCGCGAGCGGGCGCTGCGCTCCTTTTCCAAGGAGGTGATGCAGCAGGCCTGGACCGGCATGTATGCGCGGCGGATGGCCGAACTGGGGCGCAGCGTGCAGCCGCACGCCACCAACGCGTGAAGGATCGCCGGCCATGATGATCCTGCTGATCCTG
>DATAGN010000301.1:0-3762 GCA_036263715.1 Ramlibacter sp. | reverse complement strand
CGACGGCGGCGAGTGCTTCCCAGGGTGGCAGCACGCCGAACCCGGCGGTCGCCACTGCGCAGGTGGGCCAGGCGCCCTGCGCGGACCCGGGCCCCTTCGCCTTCAACCCGCCCGAGCAGAAGCCGCTGGAGACCTCCGGCGCGCATTCGCCCACCGGCACCGCCATCTCGCCCCCGAGCGTGCGTTCCGAGTCGGCGACGATGGCACCGGCGCAGCCCGGCCCGGCGAAGAAGTAAGGCGGCACCGCCCCCACAAGGCCAGCCTCGCGGCTGGCCTTCTCATTTGCGGTAGGCTTGCCGCATGTCGCGCCCCACCCTCACCGACGCCCGCGCGCCGCTCACCCGCAGCGTGCAGGTCGTCAACGAGCACGGCGAGGCCGAGACGATCTCCATTCCCGCCGAGCGCGACCTCACCGTCTACGTCGACAAGCGCGAGCTGGTCACGCTGATGACGCTCGGCGCCCATCCGGAATGGCTGGTGCTCGGCTACCTGCGCAACCAGCGCCTGGTGACTTCGCTGGACGCCATCGATTCGGTCACGGTCGACTGGGATGTGAGCTCCGCCGGCGTCAAGACGCACGGGGGCATCGAAGACATCGAGCAGCGCACCGCGCATCGCGTGGTCACCACCGGCTGCGGGCAAGGCAGCGTCTTCGGCCACCTGATGGACGAACTCGACACCCTGCAGCTGCCCGATGCGCGCATCATGCAGGCGCAGCTGTATGGCGTGGTCAATGCGATCCGGGTGCAGGAGAGCACATACAAGTCCGCCGGATCCGTGCACGGCTGCGCGCTCTTCCGCGGCGAGCAGATGCTGCTGTTCGTGGAAGACGTCGGGCGCCACAACGCCATCGACACGATCGCCGGCTGGATGTGGCTGCACGAGGCGGAGCTCGCCGCGCCGACGCCCGAGGAGCCGCTGGTCTTCTACACCACGGGGCGCCTCACCAGCGAGATGGTGATCAAGTCGGCGCAGATGGGCGTGGCGATCGTCGTCTCGCGCAGCGGCACCACGCAGATGGGATACGAGATCGCCGAGCGACTGGGCCTGTGCACCATCGGCCGCGCCACCAACCGGCACTTCCTCTGCTACACGGCGCCGCAGCGCCTGCAGCTGCAGCCCGGGCTGGCGGCCCAGCGCCTGCGCTCACCTGCCTGACCCCGGGAGCGGCAGGCATGATGCAGGAGATGAACGACACGCAGGCCATCGAGGCGCCACCCGCCGCGCAAGGGGTCGTCGCGTGGCTGCGGGAGGGGCTGCGCGCCGGGCTCCTCCTGCGCGTACGCGCGCCCTCGCTGCAGCCTTCGGCCCACGTGCTGGTGGCGCTGGTGGCGATCGTCGTCGCCGTGGAACTGCTGCTGGGCCGCCTCGAGGTCCCTGGCCCCGCGGACTTCCACCTGCGCGCCTGGCTGGCGCCGTGGTGGAGCGTCGCCGCGGCCGTGCTGCTGTTCTGGGTGCTGCTCGTGCCGCGCACCGGCGCCGCCGCGTGGCTGGCCCTCTGGCTGGTCGGCACGATGCTCCCCAGTGCCTTGTCGCAGGTGATCGGCATCGCGCAGGCCTGGCAGCTGTTGCCGCCGGAGATGGAAGCGTCGCCCGTCGTGGGCTGGTCGCTGTTCCTGGGCCTGTGGGCATGGACGCTGGTGATCGCCGTGCGCCTGGCATCCCAGTTCGGGCTGGCGCGGCGTCGGCAAGGCGCCCTGGCCGCGGGACTGGCCGCAATCTTCGCCCTGACCGCGTGGCACTTCCCGGAGCGCGCCTGGAGCGAGCCGCCCGCCGCGCCCGCCGAAGTGCAGCAGATGGTGCTGAGCGAAGAAAGCTTCGAGCGCCAGCAGGACCTCTTTCGCAGCACGGTCGAAGCGCTGGCCCCCGAGCGGCCGGGCGTCACCGACGTCTATGGTGTCGTGTTCGCGCCCTACGCGGGCGAGGACGTCTTCGCGCGCGAGAGCCAGCTGGTGGCGGACCTGCTGGCGCAACGCTTCGACGCGCAGGGGCGCGTGGTCCAGCTCGTCAACAACGTCGGCACCAGCGAGACCCTTCCCTGGGCGACGCCGCGCAACCTGCGCCGCGCGGTGGAAGCGATCGCGGCGCGCATGGACCGCGACAACGACCTGCTGGTGGTCTACCTCACCTCGCATGGCGCCAGTGACTTCCGGCTGGCCGCGGCGCATCCGCCGCTGAAGGTGGACACGCTCAGTCCCGGCGAGCTGCGCACGCTGCTCGACGAAGCGGGCATCCGCCATCGGGTGATCGCAATCTCGGCCTGCTACTCCGGCGGCTGGGTCGGGCCGCTCGCGAGCGACACGTCGGTGGTGATGACGGCTGCCGATGCGGAACACACCTCCTACGGCTGCGGGCGGCTGTCCGAGCTCACCTTCTTCGGCCGCGCCGTGTTTGCCGAGCAGCTGCGCGGCACGCATTCCTTCGAGCAGGCCTTTGCCGCCGCGGTGCCGGTGATCCGGCAGCGCGAGGTGCAGGCCGGCAAGCCCGACGGCTTCTCCAACCCGCAGATCAGCGTCGGCGCCGGCATCCGGCCGTTGCTGAAGGCGCTGGAACAGCGGCTCGATGCCGCGCCTGCGGCCCGACCCTGAGGACCTTTCCTTGCGAACCTCCGCCCTGTCCCTCGGCTGGCGCACGCTGTGGCGCGACCTGCGCGCGGGCGAACTGCGCCTGCTGATCGTCGCCGTCACGCTGGCGGTCGCCGCTCTCACCGCCGTCGGCTTCTTCGCCGATCGCCTCAAGGGCGGGCTCGCACGAGACGCGCGCCAGCTGCTCGGTGGCGACGCCGTGGTGGTCAGCGATGCACCGACGCCGCCGACCTTCGCGGAGCGCGCGCAGGGCCTCGGCCTGCAGACGGTCACGACGCTCGTGTTTCCCTCGATGGCGCGTGCTCCCGAGGCGCAGGGGGGTGCCAGCCGCCTCGTCGCGTTGAAGGCGGTGCGCGAAGGCTATCCGCTGCGCGGCAATCTCGAGATTGCCGCGGCGCCCGATGCGAAAGGTGCCAAGACGCGCGAGGTGCCCAAGCGCGGCGAGGTGTGGGTGGACGCGACGGTGCTGGAATCGCTGGCTTTGCGCATGGGCGACCCGCTGCTGCTGGGAGACGCGCAACTGCGCGTCTCACGCGTGATCACGCTGGAGCCGGACCGCGGCAGCGGCTTCCTGAACTTCGTGCCGCGCGTGATGCTGCACGCCGACGACCTGCCGGTGACCAACCTCGTGCAGCCGGCCAGCCGCATCGGCTGGCGTTTTGCCGTGGCAGGACCGGATCCGAAAGTCGCGCAGTTCACCCAGTGGGCGCAGGAGCAGGCGAAGCGCCCAGAGGTGCGCGGGGTGCGCATCGAGTCGCTCGAGGGCGGCCGGCCCGAGATGCGGCAGACGCTGGATCGTGCCGAGAAATTCCTGAACCTGGTCGCGCTGCTCGCCGCGCTGCTGAGCGCGGTGGCGGTGGCGCTGGCCGCGCGCGGGTTCGCGAGCCGCCATCTGGACGACTGCGCGATGCTGCGCGTGCTGGGCCAGAGGCAGCGCACGATCGCCCTGGGCTACACCGTCGAATTCGCAGCCATCGGCTTGTTCGCCAGCGTGCTGGGCGTGGTGCTCGGCTACGCGGTGCACTTCGTCTTCGTCGCGCTCATGAGCGACCTGGTGCAGACGACGCTGCCCGGCCCCGGCATCTGGCCGGTGCTGTTCGGGCTGGGCATGGGCCTCACGCTGCTGTTCGCCTTCGGCCTGCCGCCGGTGCTGCAGCTCGCGCAGGTGCCGCCGCTG
>DATAGN010000300.1:0-16494 GCA_036263715.1 Ramlibacter sp. | reverse complement strand
ATTTGCCGGTGAAGGGCCGCTCGGTCGCCGCGTGCCGGGTGACCTGGAGGGCGCCGGGCTCGGCACCCTTGCGCGCCAGCAGTTCTTTCCATTCGGCTTCTGTCTTCTGGATCGGGAATTCGCTGTTCATGCTTGCCCTCTGGTGATGCCTGATTGTCCGTCCCCCCACGGCCTGCTGCTTGCTTAGGGGAATGGCTTATTGTCCGGTTCACTTGTGCCGACTTCATAATCCAGCAACAAAGTGAGTCGAGTTGTCAGGGAGAGGACACAACAATGAGCGACTTTTCGGGGCTGGAACAATCCTTCGCGCTGTCGGCGATGCCGACGCTGCCCGAAGACATCGGCGCCTACCTGCAAGGCACGCCTCTGGAGGTGCAGCCGCACGAGCTGGGCTTCCAGCGCCTGCGCACGCCGCAGGAAATTGCCGGCATCCTGCACCTTCGCCAGGAACTCGCGCTGCCCGTGGCCGCCCTGGCCGATGGCAGCTTTGCCGCGCGCGAAAAAAAAGAGATGAATTAGGGCTGGTCGGCGCTTTCTTGCGCTACGGCCAAACCATAGGCACCATCCGCCTCGTTCCCATGACGGAGGGCCTCGCGCCCTGCGAGAAGCTGCTCGACGTCCACCACGTACCCGAAGACCTGCGCCAGGACAGCTGGGAAGTCGGCCGGCTCGTGCTGGGCCAGCAGTACCGCAGCGGCCCGGAGTCCCTCAAGCGTTGCCTCTTCCTCACCCTGGTGCACCTCATCGAAAACACGAACGTGGAAAACCTGTTCGCCTCCTGCACGCCCTTGCTGAGCCGGCTGTACCGCCGCTTCGGCTTTTCCGTGCTGGTGAAGGAGGCGAGCCGCGACACCGAGGGCAACACGTACAGCCTGATCCACGGCACGGTCCCCGGCGTGCTGCGGGCGCTGGCGGGCACCCCGATCGAGCGTGAGCTGGCCGACGAGATCCTGGCGTTGCGCGAAAGCGCGGAGGTGCTGCCATGCTGATGGCTGCCCGCCGCCTGTTCCGGCACTTCGAGGACTACCACGCCTATGGCCCCTCGCGGCTGAAGACGATGGGCTACGTGGGTGCGATCACCTATGTGGCCTTCTACTTCCTGCGCTTCACCCGGCCCAACCCCGCCCTCTGGGACGACGTGCCGTTCCGCGTGCTGGCGGTGCTGCTGTTCGTCGGCATGGGCCTGCGCGATCACTGGCCCGAGCGGCTGAAGCCTTTCTACATCCGCTACTCGTACTTCGCGCTGCTGTACTGCCTGCCATGCTTCACCGTGCTGGTGGCGCTGCTGCGCGGTGGCGGCGTGCCGGCGATCTCCAACGCCTTCATCATCCTGTGCTTCCTCGTGCTGCTGACCGACTGGCGCAACACGCTGGTGATGCTGGCCGGCGGCACGGCCATCGCCGCGGGCATCTACATCCTGGGCACCGCGAACCCCAAGGTGCCGATGGACCTGATCGCGCAGCTGCCGGCCTTCGCGCTGGTGGTGATCGGCGGCAACCTGTTCAAGTCCAACACGGACAAGATCGACGCCGAGCGCAAGCTGCGCGCCACCCAGGCGCTGGCCGGCTCGATCGCCCACGAGATGCGCCATCCGCTGGCACAGCTGAAGCACAGCCTCGAGGGCATGCAGGGCGTGCTGCCGGCGCCGGGCGCTTCGCGTGAATCCGCGCGCCTGGACTCGCAGCAGGTGCAGGCGCTGTACCGACACCTGGCGCGCGGCGAACAGGCCGTGCAGCGGGGGCTGCAGGTCATCTCGATGACCCTGGACGAGGTGAGCGCGCGGCCGATCGATGCCTCCGCCTTCCAGTACCTCTCGGCCGCCGAAGTCGTGCAGCAGGCAGTGGAGGAATACAGCTACGACACGGACGAGGCGCGCGACCGGGTGAGCGTGGAGGTGAAGGAGGACTTCACCTTCCGCGGCGACGAAACGGCCTACCTGTTCGTGCTGTTCAACCTGATCAAGAACGCGCTTTATTACGTCGCCGCCTATCCCCAGACGCGGGTGACGATCACGGTGGGCGAGCAGATGGTGAAGGTGCGCGACAGCGGCCCCGGCATCGCGCCCAACATGGTGCCCGGCCTGTTCGAACCCTTCCGCTCCGTCGCCAAGTCCGGCGGCACGGGCCTGGGCCTGGCCTACTGCCAGCGCGTCATGCGCGCCTTCGGCGGCGAGATCGCCTGCCACTCGGTACTGGGCCAGTTCACCGAGTTCACGATGTCCTTCCCCGCCATCAGCGAGGAAGAGCGCGAGCAGCACCGGCTGGCGGCGGTCGCACAGGCGCGCACGGTCCTGGCGGGCAAGCGCCTGCTGATCGTTGAGGACGACCCGGTGCAGCGCATCTCCACCCGCCAGAAACTCGGGCCCTTGGCGCTGACCACCGAGCTCGAGGAAGCGGCGGACGGCCAGACCGCGCTGCACCTGCTGTCGCAGCGCAAGTTCGACATCGTGCTGCTGGACCTGCACATGCCGGGGCTCGACGGCTACGCGGTGGCCGAGAAGCTGCGCCGCGTCGCCGGCCCCAACCAGCACGTGCACATCGTCGCCTACACCAGCGAGCCGGCGCACCTGGCGCGCGCCAAGGCGCTGAAGTGCGGCATGGACCACTTCGTCAGCAAGCCGTGCGCCCAGCTGCCCCTGTTGGCGGCGCTGCAGCAGGTGATGCAGCAGCCCGGCGCGTCAGGCTCCGTGGCCGGGCGGCTGGCCGGCCGGCGCATCCTGGTGGCCGATGACAGCGCCTTCAACCGGAAAGCCATCGCCGCTTATCTGCGCAACGCCGCGGCCATCGTGATCGAGGTGGAACACGGGGGCGCCGTGCTGGAACAATTGCAGGCGCAGGAAGGCATCGACGCCGTCATCGTCGACCTGCACATGCCCGGCATGGACGGGCTCGAGACGGCGCGGGCGATCCGGCACGCGCACGAGCCCTGGTGCCAGGTGCCGATCGTGGCCATGACCGCGCGGTCGGACGAACCCGCGGTGGCGGCCGCGACGGCGGCGGGCATGAACGGGTTCCTTGTCAAACCAGTGGAGGCCATGGTGCTCTACGACACGATCACGAGGCTGGTTACCGGCGGCGCAGGGGGGCGGACGGTGCCCGAGCCCGCCCGGCCGCGCGAGGCCGAGGCCGCGCCGCAGGACGTGCTGCTGAACCTGCAGCGCCTGGAAAGCTACCGCCGCCTGGGCATGCTCGACGAACTGCTGGACGACTACGTGCCGGAGATGGCGCGCCTGGTGGAAAAGCTGCGGCACGCGGTCGAAGTGTCGGACGTGCAGGGCAGCATCGATGCCCTGCATTCGCTGCTGGGCATGAGCGGCGAGGCGGGTGCGCAGTCGCTGTACCAGCAGGTCCGCAGGCTCTACGTGCCGCTGCTGGAGCAGGGCGAGTGGCCGGCGGGCAACCAGTGGCTGCCGCAGTTGCAGGCCCTGGCCGAGCGCACCGAGCAGGCGCTGCGCGCCTACTGCGCCGACGAGAAGACGCGGTCCGGCACCGCCTGATTCCCATGCTGGTGCAGGACCTGGCCGGCGAGACCCCTTCCGTCCTCTTCGTCGACGACGAGCCGACCTCGCGCAAGTGGTTCGCGCGCGAGTTCGGCGACGAGTTCAAGGTGGTCACCGCCGGCGGCGCCGACGAAGCCCTGGCCATCCTCGGCCAGCGCAGCGCCGAATTCGGCGTGCTGGTCACCGACTACCGCATGCCCGAGCGCGACGGCATGAAGCTGCTGCGGGCGGTGCAGCGCGAGTTCCGCCACGTCATCCGCCTGCTCGCCACCGCCTATGCGGAGAAGGACGTCGCCATCGCGGCGGTGAACCAGGGCAAGGTGCTGCGCATCCTGGAAAAGCCGCTGGACGGCGAGGCGACGCGCGAAGCCTTGCGCGAAGCCCTGGCGCTGTACCGCACGCAGGCGCTCGAGCGCGTGGTGAACGAGGGCCGCGTGGCCGCCCTGCGCGAGGCCCTCGGCTTCCTGGCCCACGAACTGAATACGCCGCTGGCCACCGTGCGCGGCTATGTCGGCTCGATCGCGCAGCGGCACATCCCGGCCGGGCCGGATGCGCCGCCGGGCGTGGCGCAGTTCACCGAGGAATACCCGGGCGAGCTGGTGGCGGCGCTGGAGCGGGCCGAACGGCGGGCGCTGTACTGCCAGTCGCTGGTCTCCACCTTCGTGCAGTCGGCGCGCGATGCCTACCCCGATGCGGTGCCGACTTCCATCACGGCCAGCAGCCTGGTGGAGGCCTTGCTGGACGAGTTCCCCTTCGAGGAAAGCGAGCGCGCTGGCGTCGCGCTGGACGTGCGGCACGACTTCCGGCTGCCGGGGCGGCGCGACCTGCTGTACCTCGTGCTGTGCACCTTGACCAAGAACGCGCTGATCGCCCTGCGCGGCCGCAGCAACCGCAGGCTGCTCCTGGAAGTCGATTCCTCGCTGGAGGCGCCGGCCAACCGGCGGGCCTGGATCACCGTGCGCGACAACGGGCCCGGCATCCCGCCGGAGATCCTGGCGCGGCTGACCAAGGAGCCGGTGACCACGCGGGCGGAGATGGGCGGCAGCGGGATGGGGCTGATGTTCTGCCAGCGGGTGATGCAGGCGATCCGGGGCGAGATCGTGGTGCAGTCGGTGGTGGGCGAGGGCACCGCCGTCACGCTGTATTTCCAGCAGGCGGCGCCGAGCAGCTGAAATCCAACAACCGGACGCAGAAGTCGCAGAGGTTCCGCAGAGGACGCAGAAGAAATCCTTTCGAATATTTTGATCGCCGGTTCCTTCTGCGTCCTCTGCGCTGTTTTTGCGTCCTCTGCGTCCGGCTGTTGGTCGTAGCGGAGGAGCGTTTACGATCAGCGCTTCGACCACAAGCACCCCGGAGACAAGAACATGTTGGGCCTGATGCAGAACCAGCCGCTGCTGATTTCGTCGCTGATCGAGCACGCGGAACGGCACCACCCGGATGGCGAGATCGTGTCCCGGCGCGTCGAAGGCGACATCCACCGCTACACCTGGCGCGACGTCGCGCGCCGTTCCCGGCAGGTCGCCAACGCCCTGGACGGCATGCAGCTCCTGTTCTCAGACCGGGTCGCCACGCTGGCCTGGAACGGCTACCGCCACCTGGAGCTGTACTTCGGCGTCAGCGGCTCCGGCCGCGTGCTGCACACGATCAACCCGCGCCTGCACCCCGAACAGATTGTCTGGATCGCCAACCACGCCGAAGACCAGGTCCTGTGCTTCGACATGACCTTCCTGCCGCTGGTGCAGGCGGTCCATGCCAGGTGCCCCACGATCAAGCAGTACGTGGCCCTGTGCGAGGCCGACAAGCTGCCCCCCGACAGCGGCATCCCCAACCTCGTGAGCTACGAGTCCTGGATCGGCGGCCAGCCGGTGGCTTACCAGTGGCCCTCCTTCGACGAGAACTCGGCCTCGAGCATGTGCTACACGAGCGGCACCACCGGCAACCCGAAGGCGGCGCTCTACAGCCATCGCTCCACCATCCTGCACGCCTACGCCGCCTCGCTGCCCGACGTGATGAACCTCTCGGCGCGAGACTCGGTGCTGCCGGTCGTGCCCATGTTCCACGTCAACGCGTGGGGCATGCCGTATTCCTGCGCGCTCAACGGCGCCAAGATCGTCTTCCCGGGCGCCAGCCTGGACGGCAAGTCGGTCTACGAGCTGATCGAAGCCGAAGGCGTGACCTTCGCTGCCGGCGTGCCCACCGTGTGGCAGATGCTCCTGGGCCACATGCAGCAGGGCGGGCTGCGCTTCTCGACCCTGAACCGCACGGTGATCGGCGGCTCCGCCTGCCCGCCGGCGATGATCGATGCCTTCCGCGAGAAGTACGGCGTCGACGTGCTGCATGCCTGGGGCATGACCGAGATGAGCCCGCTCGGCACGCTGTGCACGCTCAAGAACAAGCACAACGCCCTGTCGGCCGAAGAGCAGATGAAGATCCGCCTGAAGCAGGGGCGGGCGATCTTCGGCGTGGACATGAAGATCGTGGGCGACGCGGGCGAGGAACTGCCCTGGGACGGCAAGTCCTTCGGCGACCTGTACGTGAAGGGCCCCTGGGTGGTGCGCGAGTACTTCAAGGGCGAGGGCGGCGACCCGCTGGTCAACGGCTGGTTCCCCACCGGCGACGTCGCGACGATCGACCCGGACGGCTACATGCAGATCACCGACCGCAGCAAGGACGTGATCAAGTCCGGCGGCGAGTGGATCAGCTCGATCGACATCGAGAACATCGCCATGGCGCACCCGGCCGTGCAGATGGCTGCCTGCGTCGGCATGAAGCACCCCAAGTGGGACGAACGGCCGATCGTCGCGGTGGTGAAGAAGCCCGGTGCCGACGTCTCCCGCGAGGAGCTGCTGAAGTTCTACGAAGGCAAGATCGCCAAGTGGCAGGTGCCGGACGACGTGGTGTTCGTCGAGGCGATCCCCCTGGGCGCCACCGGGAAGATGCTCAAGACCCGGCTGCGGGAGCAGTTGAAGGATTACAAACTGCCCACCGCCTGACGGCCGGTGTCGCCAGCGTGATAGATCGGGGCCTCCTTACGGGCAATCCCTGAGCGGGAGGGCTGTCCGGAAAAGCGACACTGCGCCTGTTTCGCAAAGGAGCTTCCCGTGAAATTTGCAGCCACCGCTGTCGCACTGTCCACCCTGCTGGCCTGTTCCTTCGTGCATGCGCAGGCGCCGGCCAACAGGGCCGCCCCCGCCACTGCCGCCCCTGCCGCCACCAAGGGGCAGGTCGTCAAGATGATGTGGATCGACCCGCTCACCGGCCTGATGGGCCCGGTCGGGACGAACCAGCTCAAGAGCCTCCAGTTCCTGGCCGAGAAGTTCAACGCCAACAACCCCGCCGGCGTGAAGTTCGAGGTGCAGGGCATCGACAACAAGCTGAGCCCGGCCGAAAGCCTGAACGCGCTGCAGGCCGCCCTGGGCCAGGGCGTGCGCTACATCCTGCAGGGCAACGGTTCCTCCGTCGCCGGCGCGCTGATCGACGCGATCGACAAGCACAACGCCCGCAACCCCGGCAAGGAGGTCGTGTACCTCAATTACGCGGCGGTCGACCCGGACTTCACCAACAGCAAGTGCAACTACTGGCACTTCCGCTTCGACGCGGACACGTCCATGAAGATGGAGGCGATCACGACCTTCATGAAGGACCAGCCGGACGTGAAGAAGGTCTACCTGCTCAACCAGAACTACTCGCACGGCCACCAGGTGGCGAAGTTCGCCAAGGAAACCCTGGCGCGCAAGCGTCCGGACATCCAGGTGGTGGGTGAAGACCTCCACCCGCTGGCCCAGGTGCGCGACTTCGCGCCCTACGTCGCCAAGATCAAGGCTTCCGGCGCCGACACGGTGATCACCGGCAACTGGGGTTCCGACCTGTCGCTGCTGATCAAGGCGGCCAACGAGGGCGGCTACACCGGCAAGTTCTACACCTACTACACCAGCGTGACCGGCACGCCCAGCGCGCTCGGCACCGGCGGCGCCGGCCGCGTGTACCAGGTCGGCTACGGCCACCCGAACATGCCCGGCCAGATCCAGAAGCTCGCCGACGAGTTCAACGTCAAGTTCAAGGACGACCTCTACACGCTGGCCTTCTATCACGCGTTCGCCGCGCTCAGCAACGCCATGGTCAAGGCGGGCTCCACCGATCCGGTGAAGGTCGCCGCCGCCCTGGAAGGCCTGAAGTTCAACAGCTTCAACGGCGAAGTCGAGATGCGCAGGACCGACCACCAGCTGCAGCAGCCGCTGTACATGACCGTGTGGCAGAAGACCGATGCCAAACACCCCTACAGCCCGGAGAAGACCGGCATGACGCTGGTGCCCGTCAAAGAGTATCCGAGCTACGTCTCGAGCACGCCCACCAGCTGCCAGATGAAGCGCCCGGGGTAAGCTCGCCTCCCACCGGAATCGTCCGGGGCCCCCTGCGGTGAACGTGGCGGGCCCCTTTTCCTGCCCGGGCCAGAAGAAGAACGACCCAGTCCATGCAATTCGTCATTTCCACGCTGAACGGCCTGAGCTACGGGCTCCTGCTGTTCATGCTCAGCTCCGGCCTCACGCTGATCTTCAGCATGATGGGCGTGCTCAATTTCGCCCACGCCAGCTTCTACATGGTGGGCGCCTATATCGGCTACACGGTGGCCAAGCTCGCCGGCTTCTGGGTCGGCCTGCTCGTGGCGCCGGTGGTCGTGGGCTTGCTGGGCGCCGTGTTCGAGCGCCTGTGCCTGCGCAAGGTGCACAAGTACGGCCACGTGCCGGAACTGCTCATCACCTTCGGCCTGTCGTACGTGATCCTCGAGCTGGTGCAGCTGGTCTGGGGCCGCACCGCGGTGGACTTCCCGCCGCCGGCGGTGCTGCAGGGCGCCGCCTTCACGCTGGTCCAGAGTCCCCAGGGCTTCGGCGTCGTTCTGGGCAGTGCGCCGGCGGCGGTGTGCGCCGCGGCCAATTGCTCGCCATTCCCCGCCACGCGCGCCTTCATGATGCTGGCGGCGGTGCTGATGCTGCTGGCCATCGGCCTGCTGCTGAAGAAGACGCGCATCGGCCTGGTGATCCAGGCCGCGTTGACGCATCCCGAGACGGTCGAGGCGCTCGGCCACAACGTGCCGCGCGTGTTCATGCTGGTGTTCGGCGCAGGCGCGGCGCTCGCGGGGCTGGCCGGCGTCATCGGCGGCAGCACCTTCGTCACCGAGCCCAACATGGCCGCGATCGTCGGCTCCATCATCTTCGTCGTGGTGGTGGTCGGCGGCATGGGCTCGCTGGCCGGCGCCTTCGTCGCCTCGCTGCTGATCGGGCTGGTGCAGACCTTCGCGGTCGCCATCGACTACTCGGTCGGCTCGCTGCTGCAGTCGCTGGGCCTGGGCGTCAGCGCCGCCGCGCGCGACAGCACCTTCCTGAAGCTCACGCTCTCGCAAGTGGCGCCCATCCTGCCTTACCTGTTCCTCGTGCTGATCCTCATCTTCCGGCCGCGCGGCCTGCTCGGCACGCGGGAGGGATGACATGACGACCCTTTCCAACATCGAACCGGGCTCCGAGGCGGAGCGCGAGAACCGGCGCATCGGGGTGCCCATGGGCCTGCCGGGCCAGGCGGCCGGCCGCGTGCCGGCGGGCAAGCGCGGCAAGGACTACTACGAATTCCGTCCGTACAACGTCGCGCGCATCGTGATCTGGGGCGCGTTCGCGCTGCTCCTGCTGATGGCGCCGCTGGTCTTCAGCGGCGGCCTGGGCATCACGATGCTCACGCAGATCGGCATCGCGATGATCGCCTGCCTCTCGTACAACATGCTCCTGGGGCAGGGCGGCATGCTCAGCTTCGGGCATGCGGTGTACACCGGCCTGGGAACCTATTTCGCCATCCACGCCCTGAATGCCGCGAGCAAGGGTGCGCTGGGCATCCCGGTGAGCCTGCTGCCCTTGCTGGGCGGCCTGGGCGGCATGGCGATGGCCATCCTCTTTGGCTACGTGAGCACGAAGAAGTCCGGCACCACCTTCGCCATGATCACGCTCGGTGTCGCGGAGCTGGTGTTCGCGATGTCGCTGATGTTCTCCGAATTCTTCGGCGGCGAGGCGGGCGTGTCCGCCAACCGCGTGGTGGGCAAGCCTTTCCTGGGCATCACCTTCGGCCCTCCCATCCAGGTCTACTACCTGGTCGCGGTCTACACCTTCCTGTGCGTGGCGGCCATGTACGCCATCACCCGCACGCCGCTCGGACGCATCCTCAACGCGGTGCGCGACAACCCGGAACGGGTCGAGTTCATCGGCTACGACACGCAGCGCGTGCGCTACATCGTGTTCATCCTGGCCGGCTTCTTTGCCGGCGTGTCCGGCGGCCTGGCGGCGTTGACCTTCGAGATCGCGACCGCGGAAGTGGTGGGGCCGGCACGCTCCGGCGGCTACCTGCTCTTCACCTTCCTGGGCGGCGCCACCTTCTTCTTCGGGCCCATCATCGGCGCGGTGCTGATGGTGCTGGCCTTCGTGCTGTTCTCGGAGTTCACCAAGGCGTGGCTGCTGTACCTGGGCCTCATCTTCATGTTCATGGTGATGTACGCGCCCGGCGGGATCGCCAGCCTGATCATGATGAACCTGCGGGTCGCGGCCTTCGGACGGCTCAAGGAGCTGTGGGTGAGTTACCTCGCGCTGTTCGGCACGGCGCTGCTGGTGCTGCTGGGCGCCGCGGCGATCGTCGAGATGATCTACCACCTGCAGCTGAACGTGGCCATGGGCAACGAGGTGCGCTTCATGGGCGCCACCCTGGACGTGAAGAGCGTGGACTCCTGGGTGGGCGCGGTGTTCGTGATGCTGACCGGGCTCGGCCTGTTCGAGGTGACGCGCCGCCACTTCCTGCGCCAGTGGGGCGAGATCCAGGAATTCATAGAAAAAGAAGTGAAGCGGAGAGAGCGACTGTGAGCGCCCAGCCTGTGACCTACGCCCTGGAACTGAAGGACCTGCGCAAGAGTTTCGGCAAGACCGAGATCATCCGCGGCTGCAGCCTGCAGGTGAACACCGGCGAGCGCATCGCCGTGATCGGCCCGAACGGTGCCGGCAAGTCGACGCTGTTCAACCTGATCAGCGGCCGCTTCGCCCCCACCAGCGGCGAAGTGCTGCTCAACGGCCAGCGCATCGACGGCAAGAAGCCGTTCGAGATCAACCGCGCCGGCCTGTCCCGCAGCTTCCAGATCACCAACATCTTCCCGAAGCTGTCGGTGTTCGAGAACCTGCGCTGCAGCGTCCTGTGGAGCCTGGGCTACAAGTACACCTTCTTCAAGTTCCTGGCCGACCTCGACGACGCCAACGCGCGCGCCGAGCAGCTGCTGGAGATGATCCGCCTGCACAAGAAGCGCGACGTGCTGGCCACCAACCTCACGTATGCCGAGCAGCGCGCGCTGGAGGTCGGCATCACGATCGCCGGCGGCGCCAACGTGATCCTGCTCGACGAGCCGACGGCGGGCATGAGCCGCGAGGAGACGCGGCGCTTCATCGAGCTGATCAAGAAAGTGACGGTCGGCCGCACGCTGCTGACCGTGGAGCACGACATGGGCGTGGTGTTCGGCCTGGCGGACAAGATCGCGGTGGTGGTCTACGGCGAAATCATCGCCTACGACACGCCGGAGAACGTGCGGGCCAACCAGCGCGTGCAGGAAGCCTACCTCGGCTCGGTGGTCGCCAACGAACAGACAGGGGCCCACTGACATGCTGAAGGTCGACAACCTGCACGGCTACTACGGCAAGAGCCACGTGCTGCATGGCGTGCATTTCGAAGTGGGGCAGGGCGAGATCGTCGCGCTGCTCGGCCGCAACGGCTCGGGCCGCTCCACCACCGCCAAGGCGATCATGGGGATGGTGGAGTGCACCGGTGAAGTGCTCTGGGAAGGCAAGCCGATCCAGGGCCGCAAGCCCTACGAGATCGCGCACCTGGGCATCGGCTACGTGCCGGAGAACCGCGACATCTTCCCCAAGCTCACTGTGCACCAGAACCTGATGCTCGGGCAGAAGAGCGCCAAGCAGAAGGGCCGCTGGAGCTTCGACGACATGTACGACATGTTCCCGCGGCTGAAGGAGCGGCAGCACACCGAAGCCGGCGTGCTCTCGGGCGGCGAGCAGCAGATGCTGACCCTGTGCCGCACGTTGATGGGCGACCCCGAGCTGATCATCATCGACGAGCCCACCGAGGGCCTCGCGCCCAAGATCGTGGAGTTGGTGGGCGAATACCTCAAGACGCTCAAGTCGCGCGGCGTGTCGGTGCTGCTGATCGAGCAGAAGCTGACCATCGCGCTGTCGATCTCCGACCGCGCCCTGGTCATGGGCCACGGCAGCATCGTCTTCCAGGGCACGCCGGAGACGCTGAAGCAGGACGCCTACATCCGCAAGGAGTGGCTGGAGGTTTGAGCCCCGCGCGGCGGGCGGACGCTCGCAGGCCGGTGAACGCAGAGGACGCAGAGGTTACGCAGAGTGCGCAGAGGAAAAACCAATCCTTGTCTTGGTTGTTCTCTGCGTCCTCTGCGTAACCTCTGCGCACTCTGCGTTCACAGACCTTGGAAACCCCCCATCTACGCAAAGTCCGTCTGCTTCTCGCGAACAGGCGGCGGGCAAGGCGGCGGCAGGTTCAGCACCCGCGCCAGTTCCTGGTGCAGCAGTTCCGGCTGCAGGGGCTTGGTCAGGTAGCCGTTCATGCCCTCGCGCAGGGCGCCTTCGCGCCACGCGGGCAGGTCGTTGGCGCTCAGGCCCAGCACCGGGATCGCATTGGCCGGCGCGGGGCGCGTGCGCAGCGCCCGCGTCGTCTCCAGCCCGCTCAGGCCCGGCATCTGCATGTCCATCAGGATCGCCGCGGGCCGCGCGCCCTCGTCGATCAGGCGCAGCGCCTCGCCGCCATGCTGCGCTTCCACCACCTGCACGCCGAGCTCCGCCAGGCGCGCGCGCACGATCATGCGGTTGAAGGGGCTGTCGTCGACCACCAGCACCGTGCGGCCCGCCAGGTCCGGCGGCACGCCGGCCAGCGCCAGCGGGTGCAGGGCGGGCACCGCGCTCTCCGGCGCGGGGGGGAACACGAGCGTGAACTCCGTGAAGGCGCCGCGCACGGACCGGCAGGTGATGTCGCCGCCGCAGGCGCGCATCGCCCGGCGGCAGAACGCCAGCCCCAGGCCCGTTCCTTCGGCCTTGCCGACGGACTGGAATTCCTCGAACAGGCCGGCCAGCATCTCCTGCGGGATGCCCGGCCCGGTGTCGTGCACCACGACGCGGTGCTGCGGGTTGCTCTCGACCGTGAGCGTGATGCGCATGTCGGGGTGCAGCGGCAGGTAGTACAGCGCGTTCTTCAGCAGGTTGAAGACGATCAGCTCCACCGCCGTCTCGTCGCCGACGAAGATGAAGTCCTCCACCACCTGCACCTGCACGCGCGCGCGCTGCTCCGCATTCTCGAAGGCGTAGTCGCCCACGGCCTTGCGCACGCACGCCGCCGCGGACAAGGGCGTGAACAGGCTGGTGTCCACCGCGCGCTCGCTCAGCTGCTGCAGGGTCAGCGTGATGGCCTGCAGGCCGCGGCCGATGGCGCGGCGGCCCTGCGCCGCGATGTGGAGGATCTGCGCGACGTCCTCGCGCGAGAGCACCGCGCCTTCGTGTCCGCGCGCGCGCGCCAGGCGGGCCTCGATGGTGTCCAGTGCGTGCTGCACCTGCGCCAGGGGCGTGCGCATTTCGTGCGCCACCGAGCCAGCCATGCCGGAATAGAGCCTGCGCATGCGCTCCAGCTCGGCCCGTTTTTCCACGTACTTGGAGATGCTGCCGCCGGCCACCAGCACGCCGCTGAGCGGCACCCACCAGACGAGGAAGCTCGCCGGCAGCACGGGGTGGGGATGCAGCATCCAGTACAGCCCGATGCTCAGCGCATAGCCGCCTGCCAGCATCGCGATCGTGTTGCGCCAGTCGGTCAGCAGGATCACCAGCACGACGCTGACCACCATGTTGGCCACCGAGGGCGTGGAGGCATTGTTCTGCAGCAGCAGGAACGGCAGCAGGAAGGCCAGGCTGTAGAAGACCGTGACCCAGGAGAAGGGCAGGAACCAGCGCTTGAGGTTTTCCGGCCAGAAGCGGCGGGTGGCGCAGCCCAGGCAGAGCAGCGTGGCGCCGAGCCGCCAGCCCAGGTCGTCGTACAGCGGCGGCAGCTTGCCGGTGAACCGCAACAGGTAGATCGCCGGGAAGGCGATCGCCCCGAGGATGCCGAAGCCCTCCAGCAGGCCGGCGGTGCCGGCGTGGTGCGCCCGGTACCGCCGACCGAGTTCCGCGAGCAGCCGCCTCATGCGGACAGCGCCATGCGCTCGTGGCGCATGGGCTGGGGCGTTGCCAGCATCTGCGGCAGCACCACCGGCACGTCCAGCGCCGCGGCTGCCGCGCTCATGAGCCCCGACACCAGCAAGAATTCGCGGCCGCTCGCGCCGCGCAGGGGCGCCACCGGCCGCATGCCCCAGCGCCGCCACAGGCGCGCCATCACCGGCGTGGCGATCGCATAGAAGCGCTCGACCTCGCGTTCTTCCATCAGCGCCTCCAGCGCCAGCGTCAGGCATTGCGTCAGCACCTCGGGCGAGCGCTCGTCGGGGGCGACGATCAGCCGGCCGATTTCCCAGCTGCCCGCGCCCAGGATCTTCGTGGCGGCGTCGCCGATGCCGCCGGCCAGCCGCTCGGCAGCCGTCAGGTCCAGGCCGCTGGGGACGAAGCGCAGCGTGCCCACGAGCTCGCTGCCACGGTACATGGCGGTCACCACGCCCACTTCGTCGCGCATGGCTTCGTAGGGCATGAGGCCCGCGCCGAGGTCATCCTCCACACCCATGGGCGCGTACTTGCGCAGGCCGGCGAGCTGCTCGCGTTCGCGGGCGGTGCGCAGGATGCGCAGGTGCAGCGGCGCCTGCGCGGGCAGTTCATAGGGCGGGGACTCGGAGTCCTGGAAGTCCGCCGGCACGAGGGCCGAGGGCGACCAGCGGGAAGCAATGGACGTGGCAGTGGCTGCTTGCATGGGAATCCTCCTTGATGCTCGTTGAAGTGCTGCAAAACCGAAGACCGCGGTCCGGCGCGAGGGCCAGGACCGGCGCGTGACAGTGCGCAGGCCCGAGCATGGCTCATGCGGGGTCCTTCCTCAAGCGTCCGGGCCGCCGGGAACGCTGCCGGATGGAGGGACTGACAGGGGGAGCGGGCACGCGCGCTGGTGTGGACGCTCCCATTGTGATAGACCGTGCCACACTTGTCCCGGTTGCGACATGGCGTTGCGGCGGCCCGCCGGGCCCACCCTAGAATCGGCAAAAGCGAACGACCGTTCTTTTCTCCTCATTCCCAAAGGAAAGCAGCATGACGGCTGAATACAAGGTCCACGGCGACGTGGCCGTGATCACGTTGAACAACCCGCCGGTCAACGGGCTCGGCTACGCGACGCGCACCGCGATCGCCAAGGGCATCGACGACGCGAACGCGGATGGGGCCGTCAAGGCGATCGTCATCACCGGGGCGGGCAAGGCCTTCTCGGGCGGCGCCGACATCAAGGAGTTCGGCTCGCCCAAGGCGACCGCCGAGCCGAACCTGCTGTCCCTGATCATCACCTGCGAGAACTCGAGCAAGCCCGTCGTCGCGGCGCTGCACACGGTCGCCATGGGCGGGGGCCTCGAGCTCGCGCTGGGCTGCCACTACCGCATCGCTGCGCCCGGCACCAACATCGCGCTGCCGGAGGTGAAGCTCGGCCTGATCCCCGGCGCCGGCGGCACGCAGCGCTTGCCGCGCGTGCTGGGCGTCGAAGTGGCGATGAACATGATCGTCAGCGGCGAGCCGGTCAAGAGCGAGCAGCTTGCGCAGCTGCCGGGCCAGAAGCTGTTCGACAAGATGGCGTCCTCGGCCGAAGCGCTGGTGGAAGAGGCCATTGCCTTCGCGCGCTCGGTGGCCGACACGCGCCCGCTGCCGCTGGTGCGCAACATGCGTTCGGCGCACCCGCAGGGCGACGCCTACTTCCAGTTCGCGCGCAACATGGTCAAGGGCATGGCAAAGAACTTCCCCGCGCCGGCCAAGTGCGTCGACGCGGTGGAAGCGTCCACCAAGAAGAAGTTCGACGAGGGCATGGTCTACGAGCGCGAGATCTTCACCGCGCTGATGTTCACGCCCGAGTCGCGCGCGCTGCGCCACCTGTTCATGGCCGAGCGTGCCGCTTCCAAGATCGCCGACGTGCCGGAAGACACGAAGCAGCGCGAGATCAAGTCGGTCGCCGTGATCGGTGCCGGCACGATGGGCGGCGGCATCTCCATGAACTTCCTGAACGCGGGAATCCCCGTGACCATCCTCGAGATGAAGCAGGAAGCGCTGGACCGCGGCATCGCCACCATCCGCAAGAACTACGAGTCGCAGGTCAAGCGCGGCAAGCTGAAGCAGGACAAGTACGAGCAGCGCATGGCGCTGCTGAAGACCACGCTCTCCTACGAGGACATCGGCCAGGCCGACCTGGTGATCGAAGCGGTGTTCGAGGAGATGGGCGTCAAGCAGAAGGTGTTCGAAACATTGGACAAGACAATGAAGCAGGGCGCCATCCTGGCCTCGAACACGTCCACGCTGGACCTCGACAAGATCGCCAGCTTCACCAAACGTCCCGAAGACGTGGTCGGCCTGCACTTCTTCAGCCCGGCGAACGTGATGAAGCTGCTGGAGGTGGTGCGCGGCAAGAAGACGGCGAAGGACGTGCTCGCGACGGTCATGTCGCTGGCCAAGAAGATCAAGAAGACGGCCGTTGTTTCCGGCGTCACCGACGGCTTCATCGGCAACCGCATGATCGAGCAGTACAGCCGGCAGGCCGGCTTCCTGCTGGACGAAGGCGCGACGCCGCAGCAGGTGGACAAGGCGATCGAGAAGTTCGGCTTCGCGATGGGCCCGTTCCGCATGGGCGACCTGGCCGGCAACGACATCGGCTGGGCGATCCGCAAGCGCCGCGCGCAGGAGCGTCCCAACATGCTCTATAGCCGCACCGCCGACAAGCTGTGCGAGCTGGGGCGCTTC
>DATAGN010000299.1:0-7334 GCA_036263715.1 Ramlibacter sp. | reverse complement strand
CGTTTCCATCTGCTGGGCGGTGAGGCCCTTGAAGGTGTTCCCCGGCAGCCACATGTCTTCCAGGATGGTCGGCGTGCCGCCGAAGGCGAGCACGCGCCGCACCTGCACCACCGCATCCCCGGTGCGCAGCTGGAGTGCCCGCGCCACCTCGGCGGAGGCGCGCAGCCTGCGGCAGTCGAGGATGGAGCGCTCGCCCGGCCCGTCCTCGCCCGTGTCGGACACCAGGCGCAGGAACCGGTACCGCACGTGCTGCTCGGTGTGCGTGGCGACGAAGGTGCCCTTGCCCTGGCGGCGCACCACCAGGTTCTCGGCCGCGAGCTCGTCGATCGCCTTGCGCACGGTGCCCTGGCTCACGCGAAAGCGTCCGGCCAGGTCCATCTCGCTGGGGATCGCCTCGCCCGGCTTCCATTCGCCGGCCTGCAGGCTTTGCAGGATCAGCCCCTTGATCTGCTGGTAGAGGGGGCTGAACGCGGGCGTGCCAGCGCCGGTTTCGGCGGCCGGCATGTCGGTGGTCGAGGCGTTGGTGGCCATGGTGCGGAATGGCCTCGATGATATCTTATATAAGACATAAGACAAATTGACCGAGGGGAGGACTGCGGGTAAACTCGCGGGCTGTCCACGCAGGGCAAACCCGGGAAAGCTCCCGCGCCGCGCGCCCCACGCCGACTCACGCATTCGCATCCACTTCCTTCGGAGATTTCCATGAGCAAGAAGCCCGTCCGCGTAGCCGTCACCGGCGCCGCCGGCCAGATCGGTTATGCCCTGCTGTTCCGCATCGCCTCCGGCGAGATGCTGGGCAAGGACCAGCCCGTGATCCTGCAGCTGCTGGAAATCGCCGACGAGAAGGCCCAGAAGGGTCTCAAGGGCGTGATGATGGAACTGGAAGACTGCGCCTTCCCGCTGCTGGCCGGCATGGAAGCGCACAGCGACCCGATGACCGCCTTCAAGGACATCGACTACGCACTGCTGGTCGGCGCCCGTCCGCGCGGCCCCGGCATGGAGCGCAAGGACCTGCTGTCCGCCAACGCTGCCATCTTCACGGCGCAAGGCAAGGCCCTCGACGCCGTCGCCTCCCGCAACGTCAAGGTGCTGGTGGTCGGCAACCCGGCCAACACCAACGCCTACATCGCCATGAAGAGCGCCCCCAGCCTGCCGCGCGAGAACTTCACTGCCATGCTGCGCCTGGACCACAACCGCGCGCTGTCGCAGGTGGCCGCCAAGACCGGCAAGCCGGTCGCCGCGATCAGGAAGCTCACCGTGTGGGGCAACCACTCGCCCACCATGTACGCGGACTACCGCTTCGCGACCATCGACGGCCAGTCGGTCAAGACGATGATCGACGACCAGGAGTGGAACGCCAACACCTTCCTGCCGACGGTGGGCAAGCGCGGTGCCGCGATCATCGAGGCGCGTGGCCTGTCGTCCGCGGCTTCCGCCGCCAACGCCGCCATCGACCACATGCGCGACTGGGTGCTGGGCTCCCAGGGCGAGTGGGTCACGATGGGCGTGCCCTCCAACGGCGAGTACGGCATCCCCAAGGACACGATGTTCGGCTTCCCGGTGACCACCGAGAACGGCAAGTACAAGATCGTCGAAGGCCTGGAGATCGATGCGTTCTCGCAGGAGCGGATCAACGTGACGCTCAAGGAGCTGCAGGAAGAGCAGCAGGGCGTGGCCCACCTGCTGTAAGGGCGTGACCCACCCGCGCGACGTCCTCCTTGGCGCCCAGGGCCACACCGGCATGCTGCCGGTGTGCGACCACTACAGCGGCGTCGAAGCCCGCATGCGCAAGAGCCTGGCGCTGCAGGCGGAGATGACGCAGGAATTCGGCGCGTGCGTGTTCGACGTCACGCTCGACTGCGAGGACGGCGCGCCGGTGGGCGGCGAGGCGGAACATGCCGCGCTGGTGGTCGAACTGGCGCTGGGCGCGAAGCCGGATGCACGCGTCGCCGTGCGGGTGCACCCGGTGGACCATCCCGCCTTCGAAAGCGACATCGCCACCATTGCCGGCAAGGCCGGGCACCGCCTCGTGCACGTCATGCTGCCGAAGGTGGAACGCGTGGAAGATCTAGAGCGCGCCGCGCAGGCACTCGACGCCGCGGGCGCCAGGCATCTGCCGCTGCAAGGCCTCATCGAGTCGCCGGCGGCGGTGCATCGCGCCTTCGACATCGCGGCGCATCCGCGCCTGAATTCCCTGAGCTTCGGCCTGATGGATTTCGTCTCGGCGCACGGCGGCGCGATCCCATCGCAGGGCATGAGCCTCACCGGCCAGTTCACGCATCCGCTGGTGGTGCGCGCCAAGCTGGAGATCGCCTCGGCCTGCCACGCGCACGGCAAGGTGCCGGCGCATGGCGTGGTGACGGAATTCAAGGACCAGGCCGCCTTCCGCGCGGCAACGTCGCGCGCCGCCAACGAGTTCGGTTACACGCGCATGTGGAGCATCCACCCCGACCAGATCCGGTCCATCGTGGAAGTGTTCGCTCCCAGCCAGAACGAAATTCACAAGGCGACACAACTTCTGCGAGCGGCCGAGCGCGCGCAGTGGGCACCGATCAGCTTCGACGGCAAACTCGAGGACAGGGCGAGCTACCGCTATTACTGGCAGGTGCTTCAGAAGGCACATGCCACGGGCAGGCAGCTCCCCGACGAGGCGCGCGAGTGGTTCGCGCGCCCGCACAACGGAGAGACGTCATGAAGTTCCTGCTTGCCTCCATCCTCGCTACCGCCTTTGCCGTCCCGGCGCTGGCACAGGCCCCGGCCAAGCCCGCCACCAAGCCCGCCGCCAAGGCGGGCACCGCGCCGGCCAAGCCCGTGTCGCGCCGCGAGGCCATCGAGCTGTCCACGCCGCTGGAGGAGAACGATCCGGCGGACAAGCTCACCGCCGCGGAACTCGAGGTCGCCAAGCGTGTCCACACGGGTGAGATCAAGTGCGAGCTCGGTGCCCAGGTGAAGGTGACGCCGCGCCGCCGCGCCGGCTACTTCCTCGTCACCCACGGCATCAACCGCTTCGTGATGCACCCGGTCGAAAGCAAGACCGGCGCGATCCGCCTGGAAGACCCGGTGCGCGGCGCGATGTGGCTGCAGCTTGGCAACAAGTCCATGCTCATGAACCAGAGGGAAGGCAAGCGCCTGGCCGACGAGTGCGCGAGCCCCGAGCAGGCCGACTTCGCGAAGAACATGAAGCCGGTCAACCTGCTGGAAGCGGCACCTGCCGCACCCGCGGCGCCGGCTGCCCCGATGGCCCCGGCCGCCCCCATCGCGCCTGCCGCACCGGCCGACGCTGCACCCACCACCGCCCCGGCGACGGCCGCGCCCAGCGCGGCGCCCGCGCCGGCGCAATGACGACGATTTGAACGGAGAACCCCATGTTGCAAGCCTACGTTGAACACGTTGCCGAGCGCGCCAAGCTCGGCATCCCCCCGCTGCCGCTGTCCGCCAAGCAGACCGCCGAAGTGATCGAGATGATCAAGTCGGCCCCCGCCAAGGAAGAGGCCTTCCTGGTGGACCTGCTCACGAACCGCGTGCCGCCGGGCGTGGACGACGCGGCCAAGGTCAAGGCCAGCTTCCTGGCGGCCGTTGCGCATGGGGACCTCACCGTCGCCGCGATCTCCAAGGCCAAGGCGACCGAACTGCTCGGCACCATGGTGGGCGGCTACAACGTCAAGCCGCTGATCGACCTGCTGGACCACGCCGACGTGGCGCAGATCGCCGCCGACGGCCTGAAGAAGACGCTGCTGATGTTCGACTACTTCCACGACGTCGCGGAAAAGGCCAAGGCCGGGAACGCGTTCGCCAAGGAAGTGATGCAGTCCTGGGCCAACGCCGAGTGGTTCACGAGCCGCCCGGAAGTCGCGCAGAAGATCACCGTCACCGTCTTCAAGGTGCCGGGCGAGACCAACACCGACGACCTGTCGCCCGCGCCCGACGCCTGGTCGCGCCCGGACATCCCGCTGCACACCCTGGCCATGCTGAAGAACAGCCGCCCGGGCACGAAGTTCCAGCCGGAAGAAGAGGGCAAGCGCGGCCCGATGAAGTTCATCGAGGACCTCAAGGCCAAGGGCCACCAGGTGGCGTATGTCGGCGACGTCGTCGGCACCGGGTCCTCGCGCAAGTCCGCCACGAACAGCGTGATCTGGGCCACCGGCCAGGACATCCCCTTCGTGCCGAACAAGCGCTTCGGCGGCGTCACGCTCGGCGGCAAGATCGCCCCGATCTTCTACAACACGCAGGAAGACTCCGGCGCGCTGCCGATCGAGGTGGACGTGTCCGCGTTCGACACGGGCGACGTGATCGACATCTTCCCGTACGAAGGCACGATCGAGAAGGACGGCAAGGTCGTTGCCCGCTTCACGCTCAAGTCCGACGTGCTGCTGGACGAAGTGCGGGCCGGCGGCCGCATCAACCTGATCATCGGCCGCTCGCTCACCGCCAGCGCGCGCCAGTTCCTCGGCATGCCGCCGTCCACCACCTTCCGCCTGCCCAAGCCTCCGGTCGATAGCGGCCGCGGCTTCACGCTGGCGCAGAAGATGGTGGGCCGCGCCTGCGGCCTGCCCGAGGGCAGGGGCATCCGCCCCGGCACGTACTGCGAGCCGCGCATGACGACGGTGGGATCGCAGGACACCACCGGCCCCATGACCCGCGACGAACTGAAGGACCTCGCGTGCCTGGGCTTCAGTGCCGACATGGTGATGCAGTCCTTCTGCCACACCGCCGCCTACCCGAAGCCCGTGGACGTGAAGACGCACCGCGAACTGCCTGCGTTCATCAGCAACCGCGGAGGCGTGGCGCTCAAGCCCGGTGACGGCGTGATCCACAGCTGGCTGAACCGCCTGCTGCTGCCCGACACGGTCGGCACCGGCGGCGACAGCCATACGCGGTTCCCGATCGGCATCTCCTTCCCGGCAGGCTCGGGCCTGGTGGCCTTCGCCGCTGCCACGGGCGTGATGCCGCTGGACATGCCCGAGTCGGTGCTGGTGCGCTTCACCGGCCAGATGCAGCCCGGCATCACGCTGCGCGACCTGGTGCACGCGATTCCCTACTTCGCGATCCAGCAGGGCCTGCTGACCGTGGCCAAGGAGAACAAGCAGAACATCTTCTCGGGCCGCGTGCTCGAGATCGAGGGCCTGCCGGACCTGAAGGTGGAACAGGCGTTCGAACTGTCCGACGCCTCCGCCGAGCGTTCCGCCGCGGGTTGCACGGTGAAGCTGAACGAAGCGCCGATCCGCGAGTACCTGCAGTCGAACGTCGTCCTGATGAAGAACATGATCGCGCAGGGCTACGAGGACAAGCGTTCGCTGGAGCGCCGCATCAAGGCGGTGGAAGCCTGGCTCGCCAAGCCGAACCTGCTGGAGGCGGACGCGGACGCCGAGTACGCCGCGGTGATCGAGATCGACATGAACAAGATCACCGAGCCGCTGCTTTGCTGCCCCAACGACCCGGACGACGTGAAGCCGCTGTCGGCCGTGCAGAACACGAAGATCGACGAGGCGTTCATCGGCTCTTGCATGACCAACATCGGCCACTTCCGCGCGGCGTCCACGCTGCTGGAAGGCAAGCGCGACATCCCGGTGAAGCTGTGGGTCGCGCCGCCGACCAAGATGGACGCCGAGCAGCTGACCAAGGAAGGCCACTACGCCAACTTCGGCGGCGCCGGCGCGCGCACCGAAATGCCCGGCTGCTCGCTGTGCATGGGCAACCAGGCGCAGGTGAAGGAAGGCGCGACGGTGGTCTCCACCTCCACGCGCAACTTCCCCAACCGCCTGGGCAAGAACACCAACGTGTTCCTGGCCTCCGCCGAACTGGCGGCGATCGCCTCGAAGCTCGGTCGCATCCCCACCGTGTCCGAGTACCACGAGGACATGGGCGTGATCAACAAGCAGGGCGACCAGGTCTACCGCTACATGAACTTCGACCAGATCGAGGAATACGCGGAGACCGCCCGCGAAGTGACGGTCTGACGCCTTTGCGCGCCTCCATCAAAAAACGGCCCTTCGGGGCCGTTTTTCTTTGCCTGTGGATGCGTGAAGCGGCGGCGTCAGTTTGCCACCAGCGGCCAGATCACCGTGGCCACGAAGCCCGCGGAGGCGAGGCCGAGCGCCACCAGGGCCCCCAGCTTTTGCAGCAGCGATGCTGACTCGTGGTCTTCCGAACGCCATTGGTCGTCGAATGAGTGTTCCATGGGGGCATGGTGGCACTGCGGCGGCGCCAGGGCAAGCACGGCAGTACCGCCGCCCGTCGCCCCCGGCCTCCTCGGCAGCCGGTAGCATGCCGACGGCCTACCCATCCAAGGGAAAACGACGATGTTCCGCTCTTTCTTCCTCGACCGGCGCTGGATGCCCTGGTCGATCTTCGGTACCGCGCTCATCCTCATCGCCACCTGGTACCGGGTGCAGCTCGACGTCCAGATCAACGAATGGTTCGGCACCTTCTACGACCTGGTGCAGAAAGCGCTGTCGGCGCCCAACAGCATCAGGCTGCCGCAGTTCTGGACGCAGCTGTCCACCTTCATCAGCATCGCGATGATCTACGTGACGGTGGCCGTGCTGGTGGACTTCTTCGTCAAGCACTACGTGTTCCGCTGGCGGCAGGCCATGAACGACCACTACATGCGGCACTGGCAGAAGCTGCGCACCATCGAAGGCGCGGCGCAGCGGGTGCAGGAGGACACGATGCGCTTCGCCCGCATCGTCGAGGGCCTCGGCGTGGAGATGATGCGCAGCCTGATGACGCTGGCCGCCTTCCTGCCGATCCTGTGGGCGCTCTCGGACAAGATCACCGAGCTGCCTATCATCGGCGCCATCCCGCATTCGCTGGTGTGGGTGTCGATCGGCTGGGCCTTGTTCGGCACGGTGCTGCTCGCCTTCACCGGCATCCTGCTGCCCGGCCTGGAGTTCCAGAACCAGCGCGTGGAGGCCGCCTACCGCAAGGAGCTGGTGTACGGCGAGGACGATCCCTCGCGCGCGTCGCCGCCGGTGGCCAAGGCGCTGTTCCACCAGGTGCGCCACAACTACTTCCGCCTGTTCTTCCACTACCTGTACTTCGACGTCGTGAAGTGGTCGTACCTGCAGGTGAGCGTGCTGGTGCCCTTGATCGCGCTCGGGCCCACGATCGTGGCGGGCGTGATCACCCTGGGCGTGATGCAGCAGATCTCCCGCGCCTTCGACAAGGTGACGGAGTCGTTCCAGTACCTGGTGCTCAGCTGGAGCACGATCGTGGAGCTGATCTCGGTGTACAAGCGGCTGAAGGCCTTCGAGGCAAGGCTGCACGAGCCGGACGAGGCGCCGCCGGATGACGGGTTGGTGCCGTTGAATCCTTGACGTTGCGTCGGGGGTCGG
>DATAGN010000298.1:0-2216 GCA_036263715.1 Ramlibacter sp. | reverse complement strand
GCCAGCACCCGCAGCAACTCCCGCTCCAGCTCCCGCGGCGCCTCGTACTGCACCCAATGCCCCGCGCCGGGGATGAACACCAGCTCCCCGAACTTCGGCGCCACGGACACCTTGCCGTGGATCTCGCCGATCGTGTCGACGTAGAGCGCGTCCTTCTCGCCGTAGATCACGTCGACCGGGCAGGCCAGCGTCGGCAGCGTCCGCGCGACGATGTCCGTCATCGCGAGCTTGCGCCGATGCATGCGGTCGCGCGGGACATTGGCGGCCTGGACCGCGATGGCGAGGTCGTCGATGGCTTCGTCCTTGTGCAGCATCAGCGTGGCCAGGTTCTTCCGGTGCGCGGCCAGCCGCTTCTCCGCGTCCTCCACCCCGCGCCAGGGCGTGAGCGTCAGGCGCTTGTCGCGCAAGCCGAGCCCCGGCGCGCCGATCAGCACGAGGTGCTTCACGCGTTCGGGTTGGCCCGCCGCCATCAGCACGCCGGTCAGGCCGCCGAAGGAAAAGCCGGCGACGTCGACCGCCCGCTCGCCCAGCAGCTGCCGCAAGGCCTCGGCGACGGCGGGCGCCACCGCATCCGCGTCCTGGCCGTTCGGCGGGCGCGCCGAGTCGCCGAAGCCGGGCAGGTCCGGCACCACCACGTAGCGGCCGGCGGCGGCCAGGGCCTCCACGTTGCGGATCCAGTGCGCCCAGCTGCCGCTGCCGCCGTGCAGCAGCACCAGCGGCGGGTGGCGCTCGTCGCCCCAGGCGTGGACCACCAGTTCGCCGTCCCCGCAGGGCGTCGCCAGGCGGCGGGACCGCGCGAGCACGCGCAAGGCTTCGGGGGGGAGGTCGGTTTCGAGGGGAGGAAGCGGGGTGTCGGAGGACATGAAGGCGATTGTCGCAGCGGCGGTGTGGGGTGCCTGCGGCGACCCAACCTACAGAAGATCGTTCAGCAGGTACGCCGCGTTCGCCTTTACCTTGCGCACGATCCCGCGCTTTTCCCACTCCGCCAGGGTGATCTCGTCGGCGCGCTGCGCGTACTTCTCGAAGATGGCGTCGAACTGCGCCGCGATGCCCTTGTCCAGCACGCCCAGCGTGATCTCGTCGTTGGTGTCCAGGGACCGGTCGTCGAAGTTGGTGGAGCCCACCGCGCTCCAGCAGCCGTCGACCGTCATGATCTTCTGGTGCAGCAGGGTGTGCGGATACTCGTACAGGCGCACGCCCGCCTTCAGCAGGCGCTCGAAGTGGTAGTGGCCGGCGTGCTGCACCAGCGGCGAGTCCGACCCGCTGGTGGCCGGCATCAGCACGCGCACGTCCACGCCCCGCTTGACGGCCGCGCCCATGGCGTCGATCGCCTCGTACTTGGGAATGAAGTAGGGGTTCTGGATCCACAGCCGCTCGCGCGCCAGGCACAGCACCGTGTGGTGCAGGATCTTCACCGCCGACGCCGAGTTCTCCGGCTTGGCGAAGGCGGCGTGGATCTGGATGTCGCCCGCCGGCTCCAGCGTCGGGAACACCGCGTCACCCACGAACAGCTCGCCCGTCTCGCCCGCCCAGTTCTCGCTGAAGGCGCCCTGGATGCTGTGCACGATGGGCCCGTGCAGCCACACGCTGACATCGGACCAGTGCACGTGGTCCTCGGCGTCGCCGAGCCATTCGTCCGTGATGCAGTGGCCGCCTACGAAGGCCTCGCGCCCATCCAGGATGCACAGCTTGCGGTGGTCCCGGTCGTTCAGCACGCCGATGGTGTACAAGGAATGCGGGTGGAAGAACTTCACCTTGCACCCCGCCTCGCGCATGCGCGCCACCAGGTCCTTCTCGATCTTCCTGGAGCCCTGCGCGTCCAGCAGCACCCGCACGGCCACGCCCTGGCGCGCCTTCTCGATGAACAGGTGCGCAAGGCGGGTTCCCAATTCGCCGGGCTTCCACAGGAAGGTCTCGAAGTGCACGCTCTTGCTGGCAGCGCGGATGCGTTCTTCCAGCACCTCGAAGTAGTGCCCGTTCTCCAGCACCTGCACCGAGTTGCCACGCACGGGCGTGCTGAGCGTCAGGCCCGACAGCGACGGCATCAATTCGGCGATGCCGCAGTCCGCGTGGATGGCGACGATCGGGCTGCGGTGGCGCCGGATGGACCAGATCACCAGCACGAGCACGGCGATCAGGATGAACGAGAGCCAGATCCACACCGGTGAGTTCATGCGCCAGGGCTCCTTTGTCGCCGCGAAACCGCTGATCCTCAG
>DATAGN010000297.1:0-5403 GCA_036263715.1 Ramlibacter sp. | reverse complement strand
GACCAGGGCGACGAGTACGCGTCCGACCGCGAGGGCGTGGCGCTCGCGGCCCGCGCCGGCTTCGACCCTTACGGATTGCCGGCCGTGTTGCAGCAGTTGCGCGGCGCGGCGCCCGACAACCCGCTGTTCACCCTCACGCTCAGCACGCACCCGCCCGCGCAACAGCGCCTGGAGCAGCTCGAAGCGGCCATGGGCAACCGCCTCGACGCGCTTTCGGGCAAGCCGTCGGTGCCGATTTCGCAGCGCCTGCAACGCTGAGGCCTCACGCGCGGCGCTCGCCGCGCGTGAACACGAAGATGCCGGCGATCACCAGCACGGTGCCGGCGGCGATCCAGCCGGTGAAGGGCTCGTCCAGCAACCACACGCCCAGGAGGATGGTGGCCAGCGGCCCCACCATGCCGGCCTGCGCCGTCACGGTCGGGCCCACGCGTTCGATCGCCATCATCACCAGCAGCACCGGAAAGGCCGTGCACAGCGCCGCATTGAGCACGGACAGCCAGATCACCGGCGGCGGCAAGGTCGCAACGATCGCTACCGGCCGCAGCAGCAGGAATTGCGCGATGCACAGCACGCACGCGACGGAGGTTGCGAGGCCCACGAGGCGCAGCGAGCCGACGCGCTGCACCACCTGGCCGCTGAACACCATGTACAGCGCGTAGGTGATGGTGCTGGCGAACACCAGCGCGGCGCCCAGCACCACGTTCGCGCCTTCGAGCCCCGCTTCCCGCCCGAACACCAGCAGCACGCCCACGTAGCTGACCGCCATGCCGGCGAGCTGGCGCCGCGTCGCCTTGCGCCGGTACAGCAGCCACCCGAGCAAGAGCACCATGGTCGGATTGAGGTACAGGATCAGGCGCTCCAGCGAGGCGGTGATGTACTGCAGGCCGATGAAGTCGAGGAAGCTGGAAAGGTAGTAGCCGCTGAAGCCGAGGGCGCACACGGCGAGCCAGTCCTGGCGGGTGAGCGGCGGCCGCCCGCGGCTGGCCCACCAGGCCATCGCGGCGAAGATCGGCAGCGAGAACAGCATGCGCAGCATCAGCAGCGTGACGGCGTCGACGCCATGCCGGTACGCGAGCTTGATGATGATGGCCTTGCCGCCGAAGGTGATGGCGCCGGCGGCGGCGAGCAGCACGCCCGTGAGGGGCGGCGCGGAGGGCTGGACCATGCGGCGATTGTGGACCAGCGGCAAGCGCGCGCATGAAAAACGGCCCCGCAGGGCCGTTCTCGTTGGCGCGGGCCAGCCTCACTCTTCGACGAAGGCTTCCTCGCGCTTGTTCTTCACCGCGGGCAGCGCCACGATGATCACCAGCAGCAGGGCCGCGGCCAGCAGGCCGGCCGACAGCGGGCGCGTGACCAGCACGCTCCAGTCGCCGCGCGAGAGCAGCAGCGCACGCCGCAGGTTCTCTTCCATCATCGGGCCCAGGATGAATCCCAGGAGCAGCGGCGCGGGTTCGGCACCGAGCTTGATGAAGATGTAGCCCACCACGCCGAAGATCGCCACCATCCAGATGTCCCACGTGTTGTTGTTCGTGGAGAACACGCCGATGGCGCAGAACAGCACGATGGCGGGGAACAGCCAGCGATAGGGCACGCTCAGCAGCTTGATCCACATGCCGATCAGCGGCAGGTTCAGGATGATCAGCATCGCGTTGCCGATCCACATCGAGGCGATCAGGCCCCAGAACAGCTGCGGGTTGCTGGTCATCACCTGCGGGCCCGGCTGGATGTTGTGGATGGTCATCGCACCCACCATCAGCGCCATCACCGCATTGGGCGGGATGCCCAGCGTCAGCAGCGGGATGAAGGAGGTCTGCGAGCCGGCGTTGTTCGCCGCTTCCGGTGCCGCGACGCCGCGGATGTTGCCCTTGCCGAAGGGCACCTCGCCCGGCTTCAGCTTGGTCTTCTTTTCGATCGTGTAGGCCGCGAAGGCCGACAGCAGCGCGCCGCCACCGGGCAGGATGCCCAGCATCGATCCGAGCGCCGTGCCGCGCAGGATGGCCGGCGCCATGCGCTTGAGGTCTTCCTTGGTCGGGAACAGGCCGTGCACCTTGGAGGTGAACACCTGGCGTTCGTCGGCATGCTTGCCCAGGTTCGAGATGATCTCGCCGTAGCCGAACACGCCCATGGCGATGACGATGAAGCCGATGCCGTCGGTGAGTTCCGGGATGTCGAACGAGAAGCGCGCGACGCCGGAGTTCACGTCGGTGCCGATCAGTCCCAGCAGCAGGCCGAGCACGATCATGGCGATGGCCTTGACCAGCGAGCCGGAGGCCAGCACCACCGCGCCGATCAGGCCCAGCACCATCAGCGAGAAGTATTCGGCGGGACCGAACTTGAAGGCGACTTCCGTCAGCGGCGCCGCGAACGCAGCCAGGATCAGGGTGGCCACGCAGCCGGCGAAGAAGGAGCCGATGCCGGCCGCCGCGAGCGCGGGACCCGCCCGCCCCTGGCGCGCCATCTGGTAGCCGTCGATGATCGTTACGACCGAGGACGACTCCCCTGGCAGGTTGACCAGGATGGCGGTGGTGGAGCCACCGTAGGCGGCGCCGTAGTAGATGCCGGCCAGCATGATCAGCGCCGACACGGGCGGCAGCGCGTACGTTGCGGGCAGCAGCATCGCGATGGTCGCGACCGGGCCGATGCCGGGCAGCACGCCGATGGCGGTGCCCAGCACGACGCCGATGAAGCAGTACAGCAGGTTGATGGGCGTGAAGGCGACGCCGAAGCCCAGGGCGAGGTTGCTTGCGAGATCCATGGAGCTTCCTTTAGCGGGTAATGAAGCTGGGCCACACCGGGAACTGCAGCTTGAGCAGGACGATGAAGGCCAGGTAGCTGATGATCGCCAGCACCGTCGCCAGCACGATCACTTCCTTGTTCTTGTGCTCTTCGCCCGCCATGCTGGCGATGAAGGTCAGGGCGTAGATGCCGACGATGAGGCCCATCGCCGGGATGCCCAGCTTCGGAATGCCCCCGAGGCAGATGCCGAAGACCACGTTCGAGCCGATGATGAACAGCAGCGGCTTCCACGCGAACTTGCCCACCGGTTCGCCGTCCTCGGTCTCGACGACCATGGCCTCGAACACGATGAAGACGCCGATCAGGGTGAGCAGGCACCCCAGCATCAGCGGGAAGTAGCCGGGACCCATGCGGGCGCCCTCACCGATCGTGTAGTTGGTCGCGCCCCATGCGAACGCGACGCCCACGGCGGTGAACATGATCCCGGACCAGAAATCCTTCTGGCTCTTGATTCTCATTCTTGTCTCCTGACAGGGATTGAACCGGCGGATTGTGGAGGAACATCCCGGCCGGGCTGATGTGGGTATCACCTACATCTGCTTACCTGCAAGAGCTAGCGAGGCTCTTCAGTCGAGCGGTGGCGTGGCCGTCAGCACTTCTTCCATGGTGGTCAGGCCCTCGGCGACGCGCAATGCACCAGCAAGGCGCAGGGGCCGCATGCCGTCGGAGATGGCTTGCCGCTTCAGGGCGTCGATGGAGGGCGCCTTGGTCACCTGCTCCTTCAGCGGCTCGCTGACCGTGAGCAGTTCGTAGAGGCCCATGCGGCCGAGGTAGCCGGTCATGCGGCAGTCGACGCAGCCCACCGGTCTATAGGGTTTCCACTGACCCGTGATCTTCCATGGCTTGATCAGGTCGTCGATCGCGGCCCGTGCCGCGCCCTGGTCGGGTTCGCGGCACTGCCGGCACAGCGTGCGCACCAGGCGCTGCGCGAGCACGCCGACCAGCGTGGCATTGATCAGGTACGAGGGCACGCCCAGCTCCATCAGGCGGGTGATCGCCGAAGGTGCGTCGTTCGTGTGGAGCGTGGAGAACACCAGGTGGCCGGTCAGCGCCGCCTGCACCGCCATGTCCGCGGTCGTCAGGTCGCGGATCTCGCCCACCATGATGATGTCCGGGTCCTGCCGCATCAGCGCACGCAGGCCCTCGGCGAACCCGAAGTCCAGTTGCGGCTGCGCCTGGGTCTGGTTGAAGGACGGCTCGATCATCTCGATCGGGTCTTCGACCGTGCTGACGTTCACCTCCTCGGTGGCCAGGCGCTTCAAGGTCGAATACAGGGTCGTCGTCTTGCCGGAGCCGGTGGGCCCGGTCACCAGCACGATGCCGTGCGGGCGCTTGACCAGCGACTCCCAGCGCTGCGCGTCGTGCGGGGAGAAGCCCAGGGCGTCCAGGTCCTTGACGGCGGTGTCGGGGTCGAAGATGCGCATGACCATCTTCTCGCCGAAGGCGGTGGGCAGCGTCGACAGGCGCATTTCCACCTCGTCGCCGCGCGGATTGCGCGTCTTGATGCGGCCGTCCTGGGGCCGGCGCTTCTCGACCACGTCCATGCGCCCGAGCAGCTTGATGCGCGCCGTCATCGCATTGAGCACCGCGATGGGCATCTGGTAGACCGGGTGCAGCACGCCGTCGATGCGGAAGCGGATCACGCCCTGCTCGCGCCGCGGCTCCAGGTGGATGTCGCTGGCGCGCTGGTCGAAGGCGTACTGCCAGAGCCAGTCGACGACCTGCACCACGCCCTGGTCGTTGGCATCGAGCTGCTTGTTGCTCTTGCCCAGCTCGACCAGCTGCTCGAAGTTGGCCACGCCCGCGTTGCCGCCGCTCTTCTGGGCGGCGCGCACGGACTTGGCCAGCGCGAAGAATTCCGCGGTGTAGCGATGGATGTCCTGCGGATTGGCGACCACGCGCCGCACGCTGCGCTTGGACTGGCGCTCCACCTCGTCCATCCAGTCGCCGATGAAGGGCTCCGCCGTGGCCACGACGACCTCGCTGGCCGTCACCTGCACGGGCAGGACCTTGTGGCGTTCGGCGTAAGCGGCACTCATGGTGTCGGCCACCTTGGCCACGTCGACCTTCAGCGGATCGATGCGCAGGTACTCCATGTCGGCGCGGCCGGCCAGGTACTGCGTGAGCGCCTCGATGTCGAGGGGCTTGCCGTCGGATGCGCGCGTGATCGCCACCGCGGCGAGCCGTACCAGCGGGTGCTGCTTGCTTTCGGCCTGGGAGCAGCGGGCGATGGTGCGCCGCGCCTCCTCGGCGGAGATCAGTCCGTCCTCATTGAGCCACTCGACCAGCTGCTGCCAGTGCAGCGGGCCGCGCGGCGCGGTGCGGGCGGAGATGCGGGGTTGCGCGCTCATGGGCACATGGTACTCAGGCCGGCTTGAAAACCCGAAGCCATTTCCGCGCCGGCAGGCTCCAGCGTGCTTCGATCACATCGGCGCGCTCCGCCAGCTGCGCGCGGGTGGGCGCCACGGGCTCCCGCAAGGCCACCACGATGGTGTTGCCCTCGCGCGTCGGCTTGAACGCCCAGACGGCATCGTTCCCGAAGGCCGCCTGGATGCGCTTGAGGCTGCGCTCGTAGCTGGAAGAGCGTCCGAACAGGTTCACCGTCAT
>DATAGN010000296.1:0-8417 GCA_036263715.1 Ramlibacter sp. | reverse complement strand
CGCACGGCCGCTTCGATCTGCTTGCCGGTCGAGGCGAACGGGCCCGTCATTGGCAGGATGAGCCCCACCTTGAAGGGCGTCGCCTGGGCGGCGGTGGCGAGCGGGAGGAGGCCGGCGAGGACGACGGCGAGGCAGTGGCGGCGATGGGGCATGGACGGTCTCCGGAACATTCAGTAGGCTGAATGTCAGTGTACTGCCTTTGGGATGCGGGCCGCGATCTAGGACAATCCCTCGCCATGGCAGGCACAAGACGCAGGAAACCGGCTCCGGAGGCCGTGGGCGAGGACCTCTACGAACAGCCGGGGCACCTGATCCGCCGGGCGCACCAGATCGCGCTCGGGATGTTCAACGAACACGTGGGGCGGGACGTCACCCCCATCCAGTACGCGATCCTGCGCATGGTGCACGAGGTGCCGGACATCGACCAGGTGGGCCTTGCCCGCCGCATCGGCCTGGACACGTCCACCACTGCCAGCGCGGCGGCACGCCTGGAAACCAAGGGGCTGCTGTCGCGCAACATCGTGCCGACCAATCGGCGCCAGCTGGAGTTGCGCCTGACGAAAGACGGCGAGCATCTGCTGCAAAGCCTGGTGACGGGCGTGCACACCATGCGGCAGGAGCTGCTGAGTTCGCTGGAGCCGCAGGAGCGCGAGATCTTCATCCGGCTGCTGCGCAAGTTCGTCCACCTGAACAACGAGCAAAGCCGCGCGCCCCTGCACCCCGAACCCGCGGCCAAGCGCTAGCCGACTTTCGGTCGGCAAATCAGCCCGTTGCCTCCTCCTTTCGGGGCATCGCCTCCGCGCAGGTCGAGGCTGACACTCCGACACGTCTGTTTGCATTCGTGAACGTCGTCCCGTGGAGAACGGTCAATGAAATCAATGGACGCCCGACTGCTGGAAGTCATCAACGACATCTACGCGGTCGCCCTGGAGCCCAAACTCTGGCCCGAGGTCCTGAACAAGGTGTCGGCGATGGTCGGAGCCGACGCGGCAACCGTCTGGATCCATGACTTCGCGGACAAGTCGGCGTCCTTCGAACTCACCGATTCGGCGAACGTGGCCGCCTTCGTGGGCTTCGAGCCCGGGACGATGCAGCAGTACGCCGAGCACTACAGCATGGTGAACGTCTGGACGGAGAACGAGGACCGGCTGCCGTCCGGCTCGGTGGTCACCTCCAGCAACCTGTTCCCGGACACGCTGCTGAAGAAGACGGAGTTCGGCGACTGGCTGCGGCACCAGGACCTGTTCTACGCCCTGGGCTCGATCGTGCAGAAGGAAAACACGCGCGCGGTCAAGATGTCCTTCCTGCGGCCGGAGCGAGCCGGCGGGTACGACGACGACGCGATGCAGGTCCTGCGCGTGCTCATGCCCCACCTGCGCACCGCCGTGGCGATCCACCGGCGCATGCACCAGGTGCAAGGCATCGCGCACGTCGCACTCGGCGCCCTGGACCGCCTGAACTTCGGCGTGGTGCTCCTCGGGCCGACGGGTGAGGTGCGGCACGTCAACGCGCTCGCCAAGGGCCTGTCCGCGCGAACGCAGGCCTTCAGCATCGGGCAGGCCGGCCACGTGCAGGCGCTGGTTCCGGGCCAGACGCACCAGTTGCGCGATGCCGCGCGGGCGGTGGCGCTGGCACGCACGCAGCTGGGTGCCGCCGGCGGCAAGGCGATCCGCCTGAAAGGCCGCGACGGCTGCGAACTGCACGCGCACGTGGTGCCCATGCCCCCCAGCGCGCACCGTTTCGGCTCCGCGGTCGCCGCGATGATGTTCGTCAGCGACCCGGCTGCCCTGGTGCCGAGCCTGGGGCGCAAGCTGCAGGAGTTCTACCAGCTCAGTCCGTCCGAGGCGCTGCTGGCCGAGGCACTGGTTGCCGGCAAGTCGCTCAAGGAATTTTCGGAAGAGCGCGGCACGACCATGAACACGGTCAAGACGCAGCTGAAGTCGGTTGCCGCGAAGGTCGGCGCCAAGCGGCAGGTCGACATCGTGCGCTGCATCCTCACCGGGCCCGCCGTGATCGAGCTTTGAGGCGTCGCATCGCATGAATTCGGGAGCCTGCGCATTTTGTCGCGCAGGCGTGCACTTGCGCGAGGTTCACGCGACTGCAGCGTGCAATAACGCGCTACGCCAAATGGAGGTTCACACGTTCGGGTGATGGCGCAAGTCCCACTGGTCGACACACTTGATCCAAAGGTGTTTCAAAAGTGAGAACGACGCAACCCTCCCCCTGCAAGCGCACCGCCCCTGCATGGGCCGGCGCATTGCTGCTCCTGCTGCCGGCGCTGGGCGGCGCCCAGGAAGACTACCCGACCGCCGCCCGCATGCACCAGGAAGGGCGGTGGAGCGCCGCGTATGGCCGCTTCATCGCCGCCGGCCAGCGCGGGGACCCCGCCGCTGCCGAAGCCGCGCTGTTCATGCATCGCTTCGGCGCGCTGCTGTACCGCACGCCCTGGGACATGTCGACCGACGAGCAGCACGACCTGCATCGCGCCGCCGCGAGGCGCGCAAGCAAGGGCACCAGTCCTGCCGCGGGTGCCGAGCGCCAGCGCACTCCCGTCAGGAGCGCGAAGCCATGACGCCTACGCGCGTGATCGCCAGGGCATCGTGAGGCTGCGCGGTTGCTGTCCGCCGCGCGTGGCGGCCTTTGCCGATGCCTGCAGCGGCGCAGCGGGAATGGCGCTGATCAACCTGTCGTGGATGCTCAGTGTCGGCGCACTGGCCGTCGCACCGCTCGGCCCGGACGCGGTGCGGCACGGTGTGGTCGCCGCGCTGGTTGGATCGGTCATCGCGGGCTGCGTCGTCGGCGCGCTCGTGCGGCGGCGCGGCGAGGTGAGCTGCCCGTCGTCGTCGATCGCCGTGATCTATGCGTCCCTGGTGGCCGCGCTGCTGGCTCGCGAGCCCGCAGCGGGCTTCGCGCAGGTCTGGGCGAGCCTCTCGCTGTCCGTGGTGCTGGCGGGCGTGATGCTTCTCGCCGCCAGCAGGACCGGCGTCTCCAGGCTGCTGCAATACCTGCCGCGCCCGGTGGCCTCCGGCTTCGTGGCCGGCATCGGTGCGCTGGTGGTCCTTTCCCAGGTGCCGGCGGTGCTGGGCGCGGGTTCGCGGGTGAACTTCGCCGCGTGGGGCACGCTGATCGAGCAGGTCAGGCCCGCCTCGGTGGTGGTCGGCCTCGCCGCGGCCGCCGCGGCATGGGCTTATCCGCGCACGCGGCTGCCCGGGCATCCGCTGCTGGCCGGCATCGCGACGGGATCCGTGGCGCACCTGCTGCTGCAGCAGTGGCTGCCGCGCTCCGCGCTGGGGCCCACCCTCGAAGCCGTGAGCCTGCTGGCCACGGCCGAAGGCGCGGTGCGGTCCACGTGGGCCGACCTCACCTGGGCGCACGCGCTCGACACGCTGGTGTTCGTGCTCCCGTTCTCCGCGCTGCTCGCCTTCCAGGCCGTGATGAACGCCGCGGTGACGGCGGCTTCGGTTGCGGCGCTTGTCGGCGGCAGGTCGGACATCGAAGCCACGCTGCGTGCGCAGGGCCTGGCCAACATGCTCGCGGGAGCGGCCTGTGCCTTGCCGATTTCCACGAACGCGCCCTTGTCGGTGCTGGCGGCGCGCAATGGCGCCAGCCCCATGGTCGGCGTCGCGAGTGCGGTGCTCGTGCTGGTCGGCGCCTTCGCGATCGCCCCGGTGCTGGCCCACGTCCCGCTCGCGGCGCTGGCCGGCGTGCTGGTCCTCAGCGGCTTCGCGATGGTCGATCCCTGGACGCGCGTGCTGGCCAGGCGGGCCCGTGCGCTGAAGCACCGGCCGGCGCTCGTGGAACTCCTGGTCGTCGCGTCTGTCGCCGCGGCGTTCTGCGTCGGCAGCGTGCCGCTTGGCATCGCGGTGGGGCTGGTGCTGGTGCTGGGCATCCTCGCGGTTCGGCTCGCCAAGGCCAGCCAGGTCGCCTGCGAGCCCGACCTGCTGCTCGCGCCGCGCGGTGCCGCTTGCGTGCATGCGCAGGGCGTCCTCTTCTTCGCCAATGCGGAAAAGATCGCGTCCGCGGTCACGCAAGCCGCTGCATCGGCGTCTACGGTGGTGGTCGACCTGCGCGCGGTGCTGCTGGTGGATTCCACCGCGGCACTCGCGCTGCAACGCGTCGTCGGCCAGGTGGGCGCCGACCGCGTGCTGCTGGTCGGCGTGCGCCGCGGCACGGTGGAAAACGAGCTGGCGCAGGCGGGCCTGCTGGCCTCCGAGCAGCGCCCCTGGTTCGACAGCCGCGAACACGCGCTCGCCTGGGCGGGCGCGCGCTGCGTGCTGCCCCACGTGCTGCCGGAGGCTTCCAACGACCACCGTCTCGGGCCCGACAGCGTGCCCAGCGGCGTGCGGCCGCACGCGATCTGACGCGCCTCTGGGCAGGCTGAGGGTTAGCCCTGAGGGCACCCCCAGGCCCGGCGCGTACGATGGGTAGCATGCTAACGATCGCGGCGAGCGTCGCCGGGTCGTCGGCAAGCAGTTCAACAGCAGGGAACCCAGCAATGCACCCCATGGCCTCCAGATCGGCGCTTGTCGCAGCGCTCAGTACCGTGCTCGTCGCCTGTGGCGGCGGCGATTCCGGGCCGTCCGCCGGCCTGCCCCTGCAGGGCGTGCCCTGCACCACGCTGGCCACGCAGTACCAGTCATCCGACCCGGCGCTGCAGGTGACCAGCGCGCGCGAGGTCGCGGCGGCGGGAACCCTGCCGGCCTATTGCGACGTGCGCGGAACGATCAAGGGCAACGTCAAGTTCGCCGTGTACATGCCCAAGCAGTGGAACGGGCGCTTCCAGATGGTGGGCAACGGCGGCAAGGCCGGCGTCATCAGCTTCTCCGCGATGGAAGCCGCCATCCGCGAAGGCTACGCCGCTTCCTCCACGGACACGGGCCACGACAACGCCATCACGGCGCAGGCGGGCGCCCGCTTCGGCTACGACGCCGAGTTCGGCGACGAACGCGAGATCGATTTCGGCTGGCGCGCGGTGCACCTCACCGCCGTCGCTTCCAAGGAGATCATCTCCGCGCACTACCCGAGCAAGATCCAGTACTCGTACTGGAACGGTTGCTCCACCGGCGGCCGCCAGGGCCTGATGGAAGCGCAGCGCTTCCCCGAGGACTTCGACGGCTACATCGTGGGCGCGCCCGTCTACAACTACACGCGCCAGCAGCTGTCGGCTCCGGCATTGCTGTCGGCGCTCTACCCGAACGGCCTCGCCGCCGGCCCGGCGCTGTCGCCCGCCAAGCGCGACCTGATCGGCAACATCGTCTACAACGGCAACGGCGGCAACTACGCCGGCTGCGACGCGCTCGACGGCGTCAAGGACGGCCAGATCCGCAACCCGCTGGCCTGCAAGTTCGATCCCGCCGTCCACGTGCCCGCATGCGGCGCCAACGACGGCCCGAACTGCCTGACCGCCACCGAACTGCGCGCCGTGCAGGGTGTGTACGCCGGCCGGCCCGAGCACGGCATCCTGCCGCTGCCCGCGGGCACCGAGACGACCGATGGCGGCTGGGGAACCTGGCTGCTGGTTCCCACCGGGCGCACGCCGCAGCTGCACCTGGTGATGGTCGACGCCTTCCAGTACCTGCTGTTCCAGCCGGACCGCCCGACCTTCAACTACCTGCGCGACTTCGACTGGAACACGCATCCGGCGCAGATGGACAAGGCCAAGCAGATGTACAACGCCACCAACCCGGACCTGAGCGCCATCGCGAAGACGGGCAAGAAGATCATCATGTACCACGGCTGGGCCGACCCGGGCGTGAACCCGATGGGCACCATCGAGTACAAGAACGCGGTGAACGCGCACTTCGCCGGTGACACGACTTACGTCGACCGCTTCATGAAGCTGTACATGGTGCCGGGCCTCGGCCACTGCAGCGGCGGCCCCGGCCATACCGACGTGAACTGGATGTCCGCAATCACGAGCTGGGTCGAGAACGGCCAGGCACCGCAAGGCATCGTCGGCACCAAGCCGGGCACCGCCAGCACGCGCCCGCACTGCCCGTATCCCACCGAAGCCGTCTACAACGGCACCGGCAGCGTCGACGCAGCCTCCAGCTATACCTGCAGGCAGCCGTAAGAAGCAGGCAGCGCCAGCGACGAGGCCCCGGGAAACCGGGGCCTTTTTTTTTTCCGGCCTGCCAGCTCAACGCGAACATGTACGACTACGGGTCCTTCTCCATCCTGCAGGTGGATGCGGACACCGCCATCTGGATCATCGGCGCGACGCCGTCGCAGCTGACGGCGGCGGACTTCTCGTTCTCCTGAAAGCGGCCGTAGAAAAGGAAAACCCGCCATCGGCGGGTCCCTTGCTGCAGCAGCGCTTTGTTCCGTCCCGCTTGTCTTGTCGTCTTCAGCCCGCCGGCAGCGGCGCGCGTGCGTGGTCCTTCACGGCCGTTTCCTCGGCACGGCGGAACAGCACGTCCGTGGGCCGGATGAACAGCAGTTGACCGCAGCTCTCGCATTGGTAGAGCCTGCGGCTCCAGACCAGGCGCATCCACCAGCTGCGTTGCGCCCGCTGGTAGTGCTCCGCCCGGCAGTTGCAAGCCGTCAGTCGCATGGAACCCCCTCGTTCTCTTTCGCGAATTATTCCCTGCGGCGCTGGATTCACAAAGGCTTTTTGTCAGCGCCGCGACACGCCGGGCGAAAAAAAGCCCCGCTCGCGCGGGGCTTCCTGCGTGCCGCGCTTGCACCGCGGCTGCTTCCCAGACAACGTCCTGCTTGCTTTGCTTCCCCAACCCCGGAACCCTCTTTGTTTCAACAAGTATCCGGGACGGGGCTGCCAGCGCCAAGCCCGCTGGTTCGTCGCTGCGGTGCCGTTCGTCCCGCGGAACGTCAGCGGCCGTGAAGAAAGGCCGCTGCCGCCATCAGCCCTGGCGCTGGATCAACGTGATGCGCTCTTCGGCGGTCTGGCTGCCGCTCGTGGCGGTCAGGCGCACGTCGTAGCGCGTCCCCGGGATCGGCAGGCCGCGCGGCGACACCACCACGTTGAAGTTGCCGTTCGCATCCGCCTGCACGGTCTGGTCGGCCACCGGCTGCGTCAGGCCCAGCATGCCGCCGACGCTGGCCACCGAATCGACCTGCACGCGCACGTTCGCGAACGGCGCGGTGCGCCCGCGCAGCGCGAGGTTGCCATTGCCATCCACCACGGCGTTGTTGTTGTGGCTGGTCAACTGCAGCGGCACCGGGCCGGAGCCCACGCGGTCACGCGGGGCGTCGCCGCCGGCCGTGACGTCGAAGGTCCAGGTCTTGATCGTCTGGTTGCCGGCCTGGTCGCGCGCGGTCACTTCCGCGGTGTAGCGGCCCGGGGGCAGGTCGGCGCGGTAGCGGATTTCGTCCGGGCTGACGCGCGCATCGCCGGTCACGTCGCGGCCGTTCAGGCGCATGCGCACGCCCGCGGGATCGATGCCGCTGCCTTCGTCGGCCAGGCGCGCGGAAATTTCGGCGCGTCCGCGTTCGCCGATGCGCGCCCCGTTGTCGGGGAACAGGTCGGTGATCTGCGGTGCGCGATCGTCGCGGGCCTGGGTCGGCTGGCGGTCGTCATCGTCACGTCCGTTGAGGTCCAGCCGCGCGGTCGCACGCTGGTTGCCGCTGCGCAGCGTGGCGACGGCGTTGCGGAACGCGTCGGGGTTGTCACGGCGGCGCACGGTGTACGTGCCCTCGTACACGCCCGGCCGGACTTCGGCCAGGTCGATCCCGTTGATCACGCCGGGAATGTCCATCCAGGCGTCGGCACCTGGGGCGCCGCGCAGGCGGAAGCGCAGTTCGCGGCCCGCTTCGATGCGACCCATCGGGCGCATGACGAAGCGGTCCACCGCCAGGCGTTGCGGGGCGGCTGCCTGCGGCGCGGCGGACCCTTGCGGCGCGGCACCCATCGCCAGCGCCTGGAACCCGGGCGGGTAGTTGAAGCTGCGCGAGTAGGTGCGGTCGAAGGTCACGCGGGCCGTCAGCAGCTCCGTGGGATCGATGCGATCGCTGCGGCGAACCACGTAGGTGCCGGTGTAGTTGCCGGCCGTTTGCTGCCTCAGGGGCACGGTGATGCCGCTTTCGCCGAGCTGCAGGCTGGCGCTGCGCGCATTCGCAGTGGCGTACACCTGCACGCGCAGGGTCGCACCGGGCGACAGGCCGCCGTCCGAGTTGAGCGACATGTTGGTGATGGAAGGCGCCGCGCGCTGTTGCGCCGCAACCGGCTGCGTGACGAAGGTGGCGGCGACGGGGGCGAGCAGCATGACGGCCGCCACGGTCGAACGAATCTTGGCTTGCATGGAGTCACCTCCTGGAGCTATGGATGGCACCAACTTAAGTTCCGTGGCTGGGCCAACGCGTAGTCTTCGTCCGGCGCCGCAGGTCGGAGTGCATTACGCCGCGACGACGGCGAATGTCGGCGGGAGTTGGCGCGTGCGCGTCAGGCCGAGGGGGGCTCG
>DATAGN010000295.1:0-5386 GCA_036263715.1 Ramlibacter sp. | reverse complement strand
TCGTGAGGCCCTGCCGCTGCGCGTAGCTCGCAATGGCCGCGGTCTGGATCTCGATCGACAGGTCCTGCGCGTCCGTGGACATCCTGAGGTACTGCGCGGCGACCGAGGCCCGATGGGACATGGAGTCTCCTGGGAAGGTATACAGGCGACAACGCAGGCTGAGTGCGCGGAGAGGTGTAGCGCGGCTATTTGGCCCCGTTCACCGCACCCTTGAGTGCCGCACCAGGCACGAACTTCACCGTGCTGGACGCTGCAATCGTCATGGACTCTCCCGTCCGCGGATTGCGGCCCGTGCGCTCGACGCGTTTCGACGTCTTGAAGCTGCCGAAGCCAGTGACGGCGACCTCTCCGCCTTTGGCCAGTTCGTCGGTGATGATGCGGATGAACGCGTCGAGCGAGCGGTTCGCTGCAGCCTGGGAAGTTTCGGTGGCGGCGGCCAGTGCTTGCACGAGTTCGGATTTGTTCATGGGTCCTCTGCGGCATTGAAAGCCCGCGAGTGTAGGTCAGTGAACTGCCGCCGATCGGCTCCGTTGCAGTGTGTTTCTGTCCTCCTGCGGGTCCACAGATTGGAGGATGACAGCGGGTTTGCGCGAAGTTCCAAGGTCTGATTCTGGTTGGATGATTCACCTCATCCGCTCCCGTGCGCACAGGCCAGTGAGGCGACCGGCGCAAGCCTTGTGCGACGAATCCGTCGCTTTCAGCCGGTCAGCGGGGCGTTGCAGCGCGATGCTGCTGTCGGAACGCGTCACCATCAAGGCGTGCATGCAAGGCTGGGAGAAGTCCGCCCGGTCGCTCGGTTCAGGACCAGAGGTCCATGCTTCCAAGGAGGTGGTCTCCCATGACCAGCAGGGCCCGCGTCGCGGCCGAGGATGACTACAGTGAAATGGCGCACTGGCATTCGCTGCTGTGGGAATTCCGTGCCAAGGCCGTGCTGGTACTGGGACCCGCCGTGTTCGCAGCCAATGATCACCGCGAACTGGTCGCCGCCTATCCCGGTGAATACCGGCTCGAGGCGGCTGCCTTGGCGCGCTCGGACGCGTACGGTCCCCCATGGCGCTTGCGCGCCGCACCGCTGGCGGCGTGGCGTAACCTGGTGGGCGCTCACGGGGCGGACGAACGCTGGATGCTGGCCTGGCAGTCGCGCGGTGCGCGCGCACTGGTGCGCGTGGACTTTCCGACGGCGCTCGGCCACGGCTACGAATGCTTCACCATGTGCGGTCGCGCGCTCGCCGGTGAGCACGAAGCCATGCGCATTGCCTACTCAGTCATGAAGCTGTGGCCGGCCGTGAAGGCGCAGGTGGTCCCTGGCCGTCATGACGTCACTGCGCGCGAGCTGGAAGTGCTGCGTGCGCTCGCCGACGGCCTCACCGTGAAGGACGCGGCGGATTGCATCGGGATTGCCGAGCGCACGGTCGCTTTCCACCTGGGCAACCTGCAGATCAAGCTGCACGCGGGTAATCGAGCATCGGTGGTCCAGCGCGCCTGCTGCCTCGGCCTGCTTTAGGGGACGCTGGCGAGATCGAAGGTCAGGCTCGCCATTGGATGCGCGCAGGCACCCGGGCACCCTCACCCGCGCTTGCCTGCTCCCAATCTCGGCTACCGGAGCCTCACCTGCTGGTCGAATTCGCCCTTGCGGACCTCCAGCATTTCCTCGCACGCTTTGAGCAAGGCGGAAAAGGATGCGTAGCCATGTTCGGCAAGATCGAATGTGGCATCCAGCCTCTTGATCATGGGCCCGATCTCTGCCTTGTTCACCCACGGCTCTTTTTTCTTGTCTGCTAGCAGCCGCAAGGCGCGCCGCAAGAGGTCTCGGGGTGCCTCTGGGGCAGCCGCGACCACGACCTCGTGGGCATCAGCTCCTGCTACTGTCTTGTCTTCTGCCGCAACGACTTCCGCGGCAGCTGCGGGAGGGGCTTCCAAGGGAGCCGCGGCTTCTTGCGCGACCTCCACCAGCGTTTCGTAGTAGCGAAACTCGTGGCAACTTTTCGCCCAGTGCCGGTTCGTTGATCGCCGCGTGCCCACGCCCACGAGCACCCGGCCGGCCGCCTTGATCTTCTGCGACACAGGCATGAAGTCACTGTCGCCGCCGACGATGATGACCGTGCCGACGTGCGCAAAGCGGCTGATGTCTTCCGTCGCGTCCAGACACAGCTTGATGTCAGCGCCGTTCTTGGCGGCTCCGCCCGGCGGAAACAGCTGAATGAGCTCCACGGCATTTTGCAGCAGCTGGTCGCGGTAGCGTCCGAAGAACTGCCAGTTGCAGTAGGCGCGGTTGATGGCGATCGGCCCGAACGAGGCGGCCAGGTCGACCACCGCCTGCACGTTCACGAGCGGCTCCTGCGGTTTGAAGCGATAGTCCCCGCGCGCGTAGGCACCGGGCTCCTTCTGTTCGCATAGCCCGGCGTGGATGTTCTCGAAATCCCAGTACAAGGCTACGGTGCGTCCTTCGGGCGCCATATCGCTCAACATCCTGTTTCCTCCGCTGCGAGGCATCTTAGCTGGCGCCTGCAGGAGCGTCGCGGAAGGCGCGTCCTTGCGAATTGCGCAGCGTCGCGGGTGCCTATCGGGCTGTGAAGGCGTGCTTGATGAGGCGCTCGCGAGCGCGGTGAGGCGCTATGGTGCTGGCCTTGGGTGACGCTTGCGTCATTCGCGGTCGTCCGCGGCCGCCCACAACCTGATCACCAGCACGGCGGCGCTTTGCCACCGCACTCGCACCAGAGCAGGCAGCGCTGTCACCGGCCCGGGGCCTTCCGTCGCTGGGACTCTCCACATCGCCGCGCTGCCTGCCTGGCATACCTCGGACCCGACGGTCGGGCCGGGTCGCATCGTCCTGTGTGCGCTTTCTTGTATTGAGAGCGCAGACCGGGCGATGTGCCCGGTTTCGATTTGGAGAGTCCCATGCATGCCATCCACCAGACCTGCCCCAAGGGGCCTGCCCTGCTCGCACGCGCCGGCGTCTCGCTGGCCGATGCGCAGTGGTTCTACCGACTGCAGGGCAACAGCGCATCCGAAGCGGATGCCGCTCGCCTGGAGTCGATCCGCCGCAAGGTGTGTTCGTTCCTGGTGCAGTAGCCGCTTCGGCGGCGGTGCCGGATGGAGCCGCGCCCACCGGCACGCATCTGGAGCAACGTGAAAAGGCGGACCTTTCGGTCCGCCTTTTCCTTTTTGATTGTTTCGTAGAGCACCGGGTCAGCTCGGGCCGCCGCTGTTCCCGAAGGCGCCTGATGGCAGCACCCACGCCGGTCACCACCAGGGTGCGGGTGCCGATGAAGCGCGGATGCTTGCGCAGGTAGGCGTCCAGGGAGGAGATCTTGGCGCTGGCGCTGCACCAGCGCAGCGACAGGTCGGCGGACACCTGCGGAAACTTCCTGCGGGTGCCCAGCGGGCCCTTGCCGCCGAGCGTCTGCCAGGCACCGTCGATGGGGATCCACACGGGGGCGGTGGGAGATTGCTCGCGCAGCGCCTCGCGCTCGATGCCGGCTTCGCGCCAGCTGAAGGTCAGCGTGACGCCAAGCGCCTGGCACGCGGCGGTGCAGTAGGCCTCGGTGACCGGCCAGTCCATGAGCGTGGAGCCTTCGCGGCCGTCCACCAGGTGGTGCTGGCACTCGATCTTGTGGCGCGGAACGCCCAGCTCCAGCAGGTGCAGCACGCAGGCCTGCGAGTCCTTGCCGCCGCTGTAGGCGACCAGCACGTGGTCGTAGCTGTCCAGGTCGGGGATGAAGCCTTCGCTGGGTGGACGAAGGGCGAGGGCAGCGAGGTCGAAGCCTTCGTTGGCCAGCCAAGATCGCGCGGAGTCGTCTGGTGCGCTGGAATCGCCGCTCATGTGCGCTCCCTTTGCTGCAGAACACGGTGAGCCAAGGCTTGCGCAAAACGAAGGCGAGCGCGTGGATCCGTGGGCAGTGAAGCTTCGTTGCTGGGCGCCGGCTGATGGCATGCCGGCCCGGTGCCGAGTACGGGCACCTCGGTGAACAGGAGTGGCCCGCGCCAGTGGCAGCCGGGCGCCGGCTGTGGCAGCAGCGCATGCCGCTGTGTGCGTATCAGGGCATGCAGCATGGCCACGCTCTGGCCGAAATAGATGCTGGGTTGCAGGGCAGCTGCGTGCTGCGGGCCAGCCGCTCCGACGCGGTCCAGGCGATACAGGGTCTGCAGGTGCAGCTCGCCGGCGAAGGCGTCCTGCCGGTACGCCAGCCAGGCGAACACCACGGGAGCGCGCTCGGTATCCAGCGGCGGCACCGCAGCTGGTGCACGCCGTGGGTGTCTCGCCGCGGAAGCGCAGATCAGGGGTGGGCGATTCATTGGGGGACTCCGATGCAGGTGCGGTACGGAGCTCCCCGCGGGCAGCTTCGGCCCGCAGCGGGAAGGTGTAAGAAAGAGGTCTCTGGTGCAGGCAACTGCAGCAAAGAGGTGTGGGCTGGTGCACCGGGCCTGTCCGCGAGGGACAGGCCCGTGCCGGCTCGCATCAGTGCAGCGCGCGCACCAGCAGCGCCGCCACCGGGCGGCTATTGCCGTACAGGAAGGCGTCCAGCCGCTGGCGCACCCAGTTCGGCATCGCCGGTGAGTTCAGCGCCTGCACCAACACGCGGCGGTGGCCGAGGTCCAGCACGGCGTCGAAGATCGCCTGCACCGCATCCTCGCCGCCGCGCTCGACGGCGAGTTGGATGGCGCGGCTCGGACGCTCGGTGAGCGACTGCACCAGGTAGTCCATGCGTTCGCAGGCGGCGCTGTAGTGGGTTGCATAGACGGTGGGGGTGGTGTCCAGCATCGCAATTTCTCCTTGGAAGAACGTCGGTGCGGGACACCCATCCCCGCGGGAACAGGATTCCCGCGGGGCTTGGGTGAAGGTTGGCAGGTGCCAACGAAGCCGGATTGCTCCGAAATCGCGATCATTCGAGCAGGGAGTGGGGCGACGGGCAAATGCCCAGGGCCAGTCGGGAGCGCGGCTTGCGTCGGCGCTGCTGTTCAGCGCGAGGAGCGCTCGCCTTGCGCGGTGCTGCCCGCCAGCAGCGCGTGTGCAGCCGGGTAGCCGTATGCCACGTCTATGCTGGCGGCGATGCGCTGCAGCTGCAGGCGCGCGCCCTCGTCCGACGCATGGACGCGTGGAGGCAGTGGAGGGCCGTCGCCGCCCTGCCCTGCACGCCCCGGAGACCACCACCAGGTGGGCACGCCTTGCGCAGCCAGGCTGTCGGCAACTTGCGCGCGGGCGGCCAAGACGCGCTCGGGCGCTGTCGGCTCGATGACCTGCAGGGCCGCGCGTGGCACCGGCGCGCCGGCCGGATCGCGCACGTTGCGCAAGATGAGGTCCGGCGCGCCGCACGCAGGTACGAGTGCAGCGGGTGGTGGAACGCGTGGCCGCCGGCGACGAGCGCGTCGATCAAGCGCACAAGCT
>DATAGN010000294.1:0-2530 GCA_036263715.1 Ramlibacter sp. | reverse complement strand
CTGTCAGGGGAGATAGGGGTGGCGCATCATGATCGTGTGGTCGCGATCCGGGCTGGTCGAGATGATATCGACCGGCACGCCGGTCACCTGCTCGATGCGCTGCAGGTACAGGCGCGCATTTACCGGCAGCCGGTCGAACTCGGTCACGCCCACCGTGGAATCGCTCCATCCGGGCAGCGTCTCGTAGACCGGCTTGCAGCGCGAGATCTCGTCCGCGCCCAAAGGCAGGATGTCGGTGTGCTCGCCATCCAGCTCGTAGCCGGTGCACAGCTGCAGCTCCTTCAGGCCGTCCAGCACGTCCAGCTTGGTGATGCACAGGCCGGTGAGGCCGTTGACCTGGGCGCTGCGCTTCAGGAGGGCCGCGTCGAACCAGCCGCAGCGGCGCGAGCGCCCCGTGGTCACGCCCTTTTCCGCGCCGACGGTGGACAGGTGGTAGCCCACGGTGCCCGGCGTCTGCCAGTCCAGTTCCGTCGGGAACGGGCCGCCGCCCACGCGCGTGCAGTAGGCCTTGGTGATGCCCAGGATGTAGTGCAGCATGCCCGGGCCCACGCCCGCGCCCGCGGCCGCATTGCCCGCGACGCAGTTTGACGAGGTCACGTAGGGGTAGGTGCCGTGGTCCACGTCGAGCAGCGTGCCCTGCGCGCCTTCGAACAGCAGGTTGTCGCCGTGGATGTGGGCCTCGTTCAGCTCGCGCGACACGTCGGCCATCATCGGGCGGATGATCTCGCCGTGGCGCAGCGCCTCGTCCAGCACCTGCTGGTAGTCCAGGGCCTGCGCGCCCAGGTACTGGGTGAGCACGAAGTTGTGCAGGTCCAGCAGCTCGCGCAGCTTGGCGGCGAAGCGGCCGGGGTCCTTCAGGTCCTGCACGCGCAGCGCGCGGCGGGCGATCTTGTCCTCGTAGGCCGGGCCGATGCCGCGGCCGGTGGTGCCGATCTTCTCGGTGCCGCCCTGCTCGCGCCGTGTCTCGCGCGCGATGTCCAGCGCCGCGTGGAAGGGCAGGATCAACGGGCAGGCCTCGCTGATGCGCAGCCGCGAACGCACTTCCACGCCCGCCTTCTCGAGCCCCTCGATCTCTTCCAGCAGCTTGGCCATGGACAGCACCACGCCGTTGCCGATGTAGCACTTCACCCCCGGGCGCATGATGCCGCTGGGGATCAGGTGCAGCGCGGTCTTCACGCCGTTGATCACCAGCGTGTGGCCGGCGTTGTGGCCGCCCTGGAAGCGGACGACGCCCTGCGCCATCTCGGTCAGCCAGTCCACCAGCTTGCCCTTGCCTTCGTCGCCCCACTGGGTGCCGACCACGACCACGTTGCGGCCCTTCGTCTTCGTCATCACGTCGCTCTCGGGAAAAGTTGGAATCTCGGGATCAGAGGGCGCGCACGGCCCAGCGGCCGGCGGCATCGCGGGCCAGTTCGCGGTCGCAGTGGAACTCGTCCACTTCGCTCTCGTGGCCCGGCAGCACGCAGACCACGGTCTCGCCCTCGCTGCGCAGGCGTGCGATCAGCGTGCGCAGCTCGCTCGCATCCGGCCCGGTGTCCAGCCAGGGGGCGCGCACGGCGGCGCGCAGGTCGCGCTTGGAGACCACGCCGACCAGCTCCCGCACGTCGAGGCTGAAGCCGACTGCGGGCCGGTTGCGCCCGAACACGGCGCCGACTTCGTCGTAGCGGCCGCCGCGCACCAGGGCGTCGGTGGCGCCGGGCGTGTAGATGCCGAATCGCACGCCACTGTAGTAGGCGTAGCCGCGCAGGTCGGCCAGGTCGAAGGACACCCGCGCCGTGTCGACATGGCTCGCGAGCCACTTCAGGTGCTCCAGCGCCTGCCGGATCACCGGCGTATCGGGCAAGGCCTTCGCGGCTTCGGCCAGCACCTTCGCATCGCCATAAAGACGGATCAGGGCCTGCAGCGGCGCCCTTGCGGCCTGCGACACGTCCTTGGTCAGGAACGCCAGCTCGGTCGCGTCCTTGGCCACCAGCGCCGCGTGCACCTGCGCCAGGCGCGCGGGCTCCATGCCCAGGCCGGCGAGGAGCGAGCGCACGATGCGCGCATCGGCCATGTCCACCGTGAGCGTCTCGACCTTGGTGGCCTTGAGGCTGTCCAGGGCGAGCTGCAGCGCCTCGAGGTCGGCCTCGAGCCCGGCGTGGCCGTAGATCTCGGCGCCGAACTGCAGCGGCTCGCGCGTGGCGTGCGGGCGGTCGGGGCGCGTGTGCAGCACGGGGCCGCAGTAGCAAAGGCGGGTGACGCCCTGGCGATTGAGCAGGTGGGCGTCGATGCGCGCGACCTGCGGCGTGGTGTCCGCGCGCAGTCCGAGCATGCGGCCGGAGAGCTGGTCCACCAGCTTGAAGGTCTGCAGCCCCAGGGCTTCGCCGGTGCCGGTGAGGAGCGACTCCAGGTGCTCCAGCATGGGCGGCATCACCAGTTCGTAGCCGTAGCCACGGGCGGTGTCCAGCAACTCGCGGCGCAGTTCTTCGATGTGCCGGGCCTCGGAAGGCAACACATCGGCGATGTGATCCGGCAGGACCCAGGCGGACAT
>DATAGN010000293.1:0-2999 GCA_036263715.1 Ramlibacter sp. | reverse complement strand
GCTCGCGCTGTCGGCGGGCCTGTCGATGGTGCGCGGCGAGCGCGTGCTGGTGCTGGACGCCGACCTGCAGGACCCGCCCGAGTTGCTGCCGAAGATGATGGCGCGCATGGATGACGGTGTGGAAGTGGTGTACGGCCAGCGCGTGAAGCGCGAGGGCGAAACCGCGTTCAAGCGATTCACCGCCTTTGCCTTCTACCGGTTGCTGAGCCGCATGGTGGACATCCACGTGCCGGAAGACACGGGCGACTTCCGGCTCATGAGCCGCCGCGCGGTCGAACTCCTGAACAACATGCCGGAGCACCACCGCTTCATCCGCGGCATGGTGAGCTGGATCGGGTTGCGCCAGGAGGCGCTGCCCTACGAGCGCGCCGCACGGTTCGCGGGGACCACCAACTACCCGTTGTCCAAGATGATCAAGTTCGCGCTGGACGCGATCACCGGGTTCTCGGTGAAGCCGCTCCGGATCGCTTCCTATCTCGGGTTCTCCTTCGCGCTCGCCACCGTGCTCCTGATGTTCTATGTCGTCGCGAGCTACTTCCGCGGCTCCACCATCGACGGCTGGACCTCGATGACCCTGATCATCCTGGCGATCGGCAGCGTGCAGCTGATCGTGGCGGGTGTCATGGGCGAATACCTGGGACGCCTGTACATGGAGTCGAAGCGGCGCCCGCTGTTCATCATCCAGGAAGTCTCGTCCAAGCCCGAGCTGGTCGCCGACAGCATCCCCCTCAAGACGGTTGCGCAATGAGCGACGACATCCAGGCCGGCGCGCCGGCGCAGCAGAAGCTGCGCGCCGAGTTCGACCTGCTGGCGGACGAGTACCACGAGCAGCACAAGGCCAACGTGGCCATCACCGGCGAGGGACCGGAGTACTTCGCCGAATACAAGATCGCCGACCTGGCGGCGCTGGTGCGCCGGCGCGGCCTGCAGTCGGCGCAGATCCTCGACTTCGGCAGCGGCATCGGCAATTCGATCCCGTACTTCCGCAAGTACTTCGGGCAGAGCCGGATGCACTGCGCGGACGTGTCCTCCCGCAGCATCGAGATCGCCGGCAAGCGCTTCCCCGGCGGCGAGAAGTACATCCTGATCGACCGCGGCATCCCGCTGCCGGACCAGAGCCAGGACATCGTGTTCTCCGCCTGCGTGTTCCACCACATCCCGCACGACGAGCACCTGCACTGGCTCAACGAGCTGCGCCGCGTCACGAAGCCCGGCGGGCTGCTGGCCATCTACGAGCACAACCCGCTCAATCCGCTCACCGTGCGCGCGGTGAACACCTGTCCGCTGGACGTGAATGCGAAGCTGATTCGCGCCCGCACCATGCGCCGTCGGGCCCTCGACGGTGGGTGGGTCGACGCCGAGATCGACTTCAAGTTGTTCTTCCCGTCCATGCTGCGCTCCCTGCGCCCGCTCGAAGCGAAGCTCGGGTGGCTCGGGCTGGGCGGCCAGTACCGCCTGGCTGCGCGCCGGCCAGCCGGGGATTGGCGCTGAACCCGAGCGGCGTGTCCCGGCGACGCCCGATGCCTTCACGGCCCGGAGGGCGGCCGTAGCGGCCGCCCCGATTTGCCATGCAGCTTTCCTTCCGCAAGATCCTCAGCTTTGCCGCGTTCGGCGTGCTGGCCGGCGCCGTGTACGCCGTCGTGTACGCGTGGCTGGCGATGCGCTTCACGCTGCCCGTGTTCGTGGCGTCGCTGGTCGCGTTCATCGTGGCGGCCCCGGTCTCGTACTTCGGCAACCGTCGGGTGACCTACCGTTCGCAGAACCTGCTCGGTCCCGAGTCGCTGCGGTTCCTGGCCGTCCAGGCCATCAACGTGGTGACGACGGCCTTCGTCGTGCACGTCGCCAGCACGCTGTTCGCGCTGTCCACGATGGCGCAGGTCGTGGTCGCTTACATTTCGGCGCCGATCGTCTCCTTCATCCTGTACGAACTGTGGGTCTACCGGCAGCGCGCGGCGAAGCCGCCGGCAGCCGACCCGTCCACCAGCAAGTTGCCATGAAACATTTCCTCGAGGTCGCGTCGCTCTACCACGCGTACCAGAAACTGGGCGGCTTCTTCGGCGCGCGCCTGAAGGCGTTCGACGCCTACGTCGATTTCTCCAGGGTGCGCCGCGTCTTCGACATCGGTTGCGGGCCGGGCCACATCGCGCAGCACATCCCCGCGCACGTCGAATACATCGGTTTCGACACGGAACCCCTCTACATCGACTACGCGAACCGGCGCTTCGGCAAGCGGGGCCGGTTCTTCACCCGCCTGTTCGACCAGACGGCCGCCCGTGATTTCGGACGCCCCGACCTGATCCTGATGAATGGCGTGCTGCACCACATGGACGACGCCGCGGTGACGGCGGTGGTCACCGATGCCGCCCGTTCGTTGACGGAAGACGGGGTGTTCTTCACCCTGGACGGCTGCTACACGCCCAAGCAGAACCGCATCAGCCATTACCTGATGGCGCACGACCGCGGCGAATACGTGCGGCCGGCCGCCGAATACCAGGCCCTGGTCTCCCGGGGCTTCGCCGACACGAAGCTCTTCGTCCGGGACGACCTCTCCTGGGTGCCGTACGACTTCGCGATCGTGCACGCCTCCCGGGCCCGATAGCCGCGCAAGCGCCGCGCGTCCTACGAGACCAGCAGAATGATCCAGCAACAACTCGTCCGTCTGCAAAGCCTCGGCATCCGCATGAGCGAGGCCGCGGCACGGTACGCGGCGGCCGCGGCGCAGGCAGCACCCCGCAGGGGCGCCTTCTGGCTTTCGCTGCTGGTCACGCTGCTGTTCTATTACCCCGCCCTGCGGCAGGGATCCGCCAACGCGGGTTTCGTCTACAGCGGTGACGTGCTCGGCTTCTACTGGCCGTCGCTGATCAAGCTGCATTCGCTGCTCTCGAGCTGGCATTTCGACGCGGTCGACTTCTCGCTGTTCAACGGCAGCTCCGACTTCTTCCTCGTGGCCAACTTCTTCGGCGTGCATCCGTGGTTCGTGCTGCATGCCTTGTTGACGC
>DATAGN010000292.1:0-2558 GCA_036263715.1 Ramlibacter sp. | reverse complement strand
AGCACGGGCGTGGTCGCCTCGAAGCGCGCCGCGCCGCTGTCGTTGCCATTACCGGCGACGATGTAGTTGTCGCGCGAGTCGAACTTCACCACCGAGTGCCGCACGCCCGCGGTCAGGCTCACGTGCTCGCCGCTCCACTGGCCCTGCGCATACTGGTCGAAGCTGCGCACCCGGTTGTCCTCGTCGCGGCGGCGGGCGCCGATCACGCCCAGCGCCGTCGGCGCCCCAGCGGGACCGGTGAAGTTCTGGAAGCCCTGGCGGTGCTCCTCGAGTTCATCGGCGGTCAGGCCGGCCGTGAAGGTCAGTGGCCCGCCGAAGGCGCGCGTCCTGGCGATCCACTGCGCATCGACGCCGCGGTAGTCGCGATCCAGCACGATCACGCCGCCGGGTTGCGTGGCGGGGACCTGGGTCCCCGTGGGGATGGCCTGGAACTGCTCGGTGCCGCGCTTGCCGGCCCAGGTCTTCACACGCAGTGCGTGCGCGTCGCTCAGGCGATGGTCCAGGATGACGCCACCCTGCAACTGGTCGACCGACTTGCGCGTGTTGAACTGCAGCGCTGCCGGACTCGCCTGGCGCGGATTCGCCTTGTATTCAGCGCGCGTGAGGCCCAGCGGGTCCTGCACGTCGGGCATGTCCACCGCGTTGAGCACCATCGTCACGCGCGTGGCCGGCGTCGCCTGCAGCCGCACCTTGGCGTTGAAGGCGTTGCGCGTCGCCTCGCTGTGGTCGCGAAAGCCGTCGGTCTCGAAGTGCGTGGCGCTGAAGTTCCAGTTCCATGCGCCCTGCTCGCCCGCCAGGCGCGCGCTCTGGCGCCGGACACCATCGCTGCCGAACACCGCGCCCGCCTCGGCCTGCACGCCGGGCTTGCCGTCGGCGGTGAAGAGGCTGATGACGCCACCCGAGGAGTTGCCGTACAACGCGGAGAAAGGGCCGCGCAGCACTTCCAGCCGGTCGGCCGAGCTCAGGTCGAAGTGCGAGATCTGCCCCTGCCCGTCGGGGGCGGTGGCGGGAATGCCGTCGGAGAACAGCCGCAGCCCCCGCACGCCGAAGGTGGAACGCGCGCCGAAGCCGCGCACCGAGATCTGCAGATCCTGTGCGTAGTTCTGGCGGTTGAAGGCCACCACGCCGGGAATGCGCACCAGGCTTTCGGACAGGTTCACCTGCAGCTGCGCATTGCGCAGCTGCTCGCCGCTGATCACGTCCACCGAGGCCGGCGTGTCGAAAGCCTGCTGCGCCACGCCCTGCGTGGGCGTGACGACGATGGGGCGCAGCGTCCGCTCTTCGTCCGCGGCGGGCGCCTGGGCGTGCGCGTTCAGCGCGGCGAGTGCGGCCGCGAACACGCTGGTGGTCCGGAAACTCATGACGACACTCTACCGTGCGGCGGCACGCACGGCGCCGCGCTGCGGGTCATAGCCCCGCAAGGCGAGCACGAAGAACACGATCGCGCAGGCGGCGACGACCAGCAGGCTTTCGCCCAGCCAGCGTCCGTGCAGCGCGAAGCGCATCGCCTCCACAGCGTGCGTGAAGGGGTTGTAGCGGGCGAGCGCGTGCACGATCCAGGCACCGGACTCCTGCAGCTTCCACAGCGGGTACAACGCGGTGCTGAGGAAGAACATCGGGAAGATCACGAAGTTCATCGTGCCGGCGAAGTTCTCCAGTTGCTTCACATGGACCGACAGCACGAGTCCGAGCGCGCCGAGCATCAGCGCGGACAGCAGGAACACCGGCATAGCCACCAGCACGTGGACCGCTTCGAAGTCGATGCCGAACAGCCACGCCGCAAGCAGGAAGGCCAGCATCTGCGCCAGCGAGAGCGCGGCGCCTCCCAGCAACTTGCAGGCCAGGATCCACCAGCGGGGCAGCGGGGCCGTCAGCAGCAGGCGCATCACGCCCATCTCGCGGTCGTAGACCATCGCCAGGGAGCTCTGCATCCCGTTGAAGAGCGCCACCATGCCCAGCAGCCCCGGCACCAGGTACACGCGGTATTCGACGTAGGTCTCGTAAGGCGGCGTGATCGCCACGCCAAACACGTTCTGGAAGCCCGCCGCGAACACCAGCAGCCACAGCAGCGGCCGCACCAGCGCGGACAGCAGCCGTCCCGGCTGCCGTGCGAAGCTGGCGAGCTCGCGGCCGGCCACGGCGCGAAGCGCCCGCAGGGCGTGCAACGGCTTCATGCGGCGCGGCACCCGCTGTCGGGTGCATCGAAGCCGAGGGTGTCGAGCGTGCTGCCCGGATGCAGGAAACCCTCCAGCGGTGCCAGGTCGGCGATGCCGTTGCCGTGCGCCAGCAGCAGCGGCTGGCGCAGCTGCCCGTCCCAGGCGCGAAAACCGAGGCGCTGCCCCTTGTAGCCGTCCACCACCACCGCGCCTTGCCGCAGCGCCTGCAGCTGCTGCGCGACGCTGGCCTTGTTGTAGGCACTGGCGACCTGCGTGGCGCAACGCGCGGCCATCCACGTGGCCCAGTCGTAGCTGCCCATCATCCGGCCGGCGCGGCGCAGGAAGCGGCGCGTCAGCTGCGGCGCGCCGTTGCGCTCATAGAAGGGGCTCCAGGCCTGCGCG
>DATAGN010000291.1:0-8254 GCA_036263715.1 Ramlibacter sp. | reverse complement strand
CCGGCGGCACGGCTGCGATGATCACCGGGTACACATGGGGCGGAACGCTCGGCCCGGTGGCGAGCGGCGCCGCGCTGCAAGCAGGCGGGGCGACCGGGCTGGCCGCCGTGCTGGTGCTGCTGGCCGTGGCCGGGCTCGTGGCAGCCCGGCGCGCGGTCGCGCCAGCGTGATCAGCGCTCGCCGCGCGAGTGCGACTTGCCTTCGCGCTCGGCTTCCTCGAGCTCGCGGGCCTCGGACTCCGAGCGCGGCTTGGCGGCTTCGGCATCGGCCTGTACGTCGGCCTTGTCCAGGTAGTCCTTGATGTTCTTCTGGTAGTCGCGCGTGGCGGTGTAGCTGCCCTCGCCCTCGACCCGGCTCTCGCTGGACTGGAAGTCGGTGGCGCCTGCGCGCTGCTGCTCCGGGTCGGTTTCACGCTGCGGCTGTTGCTGCAGGATGCGCGGCACGGACTTGTCTTCGTTGGCCATGGTCAGATCTCCTCTTGATGGCTGACCTAGGGTAGGAAGGGCATGAGGGCGGGACTGTCGTCCGCCGCGTTCGGGGCGTGTCAGTGCGGGACTACAAGCGGGCTGTTGGGTTGCGCTGGCGCGCAACCCAACCTACCGGCGCAGCGGGTAGGTGGGTTGCCGAAGGCACCCCAACACGCACCCCTCACTCCTGCAAGGACGCCCACATCTCCTTGTCGCGGTCCGCCGTCCAGATGCGGGGGTTCTTCACGCCCTTGGCCTCGTCATAAGCCCGGCTCACGTCGAAGGGCAGGCAATGCTCGTAGATGAAGACATTGCCGAAGACCGGGTCCATCTTCTTGCGCGTGTGCGCCATGGCCTGCTTCAGGTCCATGTTCGCGGCGACGGCTTCGCGGGCGCAGCCCAGCAAGGTTTCCACCCAGCGCTTCGTGTAGTCGAGCGCGAGGTTCACCTGCGCGTTGCCCTTCATCGCTTCGCCGCGGCCCGGCACGATGGCCTCGGCCTTCAGGGCGCGCAAGGCTTCGAGCGCCGCCGGCCATTCCTGCAGTTGCGCATCGCCCGTGTAGACGCCGGCGTTGTATTCCACCAGGTCGCCGGAGAAGAGCACCTTTTCCTCTTCCACCCACGCGATCGTGTCGCCTCGCGTGTGGCCATGGCCGGGCGACCAGATCTGCACGCGCACGCCGCCGAGGTCCAGCGTCAGCTTGCCCGGCATCTCGCCCCGCGTCGGATCGCCGCCGCCGATCACCATCGTCGGCCAGGTGAGGCCCGGCACCGTCTCGGCATTGCGGAACAGGCGCGGGAAGCGGTCCATCTCCGAATGCATGTCGGCCTCGCCGCGCTCGACGATCAGCTCGTAGGTGCCCTGGCTGGCGATGATCTCGCTGGCGCCCTCGTCGAAGAAGGCGCTGGCGCCCAGCACGCGCACGGCGTGGTAGTGCGTGAGCAGCACGTACTTGATCGGCTTGTCGCTGACGGTGCGGATGCGCGCGATCAGGTCGCGCGCCATGGCCGGCGTGGCCGTGGCGTCGCTCACCATCACGTAGCGGTCGCCGATGATCACGCCCGAATTCGGGTCGCCCTCGGTGGTGTACGCCCAGCAATGCTCCGAGAGGCGTTCGAAGGTGATCTTCTTGTCGGCCAGGTCGGCCTGGCTCGCAAAGGCCTTGGTCATGGATGTCCTGCGGGTGCGGTGATGCCGCGATTCTACTTAGCGAAACGGATTACGCATTGTTGAACGCCGCCTGCACCGGCCGCAGCCAGCGCACCGCGGCGTCCACAATGCGATCGACGTGCTGCGTCGCGTTCACCGCGTGCACGCGGGGCTCGGCCGCCGGGTCCTGGAGGGCCTCGAACTGGCTGGCCACCAGGCTGGGCGGATAGAAGTGGTCGGTGCGCGCAGCCACGCGCTCCATCGCCTGGTGCGGCGACAGCGACAGGTGCAGGAAGTGCAGGTCCGGCACCGCCGCGCGCAGCGCGTCGCGGTACGCCGTCTTCAATGCGGAGCAGGTGAGCACCGCGCCCTTCGGCTGCAGGCGCAGCTGCTCGCCCAGGCGTTGCAGCCAGCCGGCGCGATCGGCGTCGGTGAGCGGCACGCCTTCCCGCATCTTGCGGATGTTGTCGTCGGGATGGAAGTCGTCGCCTTCGACCAGCGGAATCGCGAGGCGCTCGGACAGCAAGGCGCCGACCACGGACTTGCCGCAGCCGGCGACCCCCATGACGACGACGTAGAGCGGTGGAGCGTCAGGCGCGCAGGGCATGCCGCCGATCATAGGCGGCACGGCCGCCGAGCGGCAGCAGGTTCCAGGCGATCCGCGCGAGCCCGCCCGCGAGCTGCCCCAGCGCACGCAGGCCCAGGGCGACGGCCATGCGCAGGTCCGCCAGCGGCTGCACCACGCCCGACCAGTTGATGCGGGCGGGCGCCAAGGCGGGCGCCGTCTCGACCACCGGGTCCCAGGCGAAGTACGAGGCACCCGATGCGTTCCAGGCCTCGATCACCACGTGCTGGCCGGCCCTGACGTACATGGACCGGCCCACCTGCAGGACGTGGTCGCCCGAGTCGAAGGGCGTGCAGCCGTGCGGCCCTTCCACCGTTGCCCAGACCCGGCCATGCGCCACGCGCAGGATGCCATCCGTGCGCGGGTTCAGCGTGACCGCGCGGCCGCGCGCCAGCTTCCACGTGCCCGGCAGGGCGGCGGTGGGGGCGGACTCGAGGACGCGGGCGATCGAAGCAGCGGCGGTCATGGCTTTCTCCAGCAATGGCATTTCGGAATGGGATGATCTTTCACGCCCACTTGGCGGTCCAATGAAATCGGGCTACGCTATTGATTCGCAAACTGCATCAATGGCCCAAAGCGCCGACACCCACCGCCATGCAGCACTCGCAGACCCACCTGCGCACCCGGCCCATCTCCGCCGGGCACCTGCGCGCCTTCGAAGCGGTGGCTCGCCACCTGAATTTCCGCGCCGCCGCCGAGGAGATGGCCCTCACGCAGTCGGCGGTGAGCCGGCAGATCCAGTCGCTCGAAGAAGAAGTGGGCGTCGGCCTGTTCCTGCGGCACACGCGGGCGGTGGAACTCACGAGCGCGGGCGCGCAGTTGCTGATGGCGGTGTCGCAGTCGCTGCCGCGCATCGACGGCGCGGTGCGGCAGATCCGGCAGACCGCGGGGCGCCGCACGGTGGCGCTCACCACCTTCGCTTCGTTCGCGTCGATGTGGTTGATCCCGCGCATGGAGCAGTTCCAGCGCGACAACCCGGACATCGACATCCGCATCGACGCCAGCGACGGCACGATGGACCTGGAGGTCGCCGACGTCGACATGGCGCTGCGTTATGGGCCGATGGCCAACATGCCGCCGAACGCGATCCGCCTGTTCGGCGAGCAGCTCACGCCGGTGGTCAGCCGCTGGTTGATGAAGGATGGCGTCACCGTCAACAAGCCCGCCGACGTCGCGCAGTTCACGCTGATCGAAGCGGGCGATGCGCACCACACGCACCTGGAGTGGCTGACGTGGCGGCGCTGGTTCGACGAACACGGGTTGCAGAAGCTGCAACCCAAGCGCTGGCTTTACTTCAACTACGCCTACCAGATGGTGCAGGCAGCGCTGACCGGCCAGGGCATCGTGCTCGCGCGGCTGCCGCTGGTGGCGGAGAGCCTGGCCAATGGCGACCTGGTGGAGCCACTGCCGAAGCTGCGCATGGATTCGCCGATGGCCTACTGGCTGATCGTGGGTCCGCGCAGCGCGCAGCGCGCGGAGATCAAGGCCTTCTGCAACTGGTTGATGCAGCAAAGCCGCATCACGCGCCAGACCATCGGCGAGGTGCCGGATCCGGATACGGTGGACGACATCGATTGAGTTCCAGGCGAGGGAGTGCCGCCCGGAGGCCAGTGAGCGCAGAGTGCGCAGAGGTTACGCAGAGGACGCAGAGAAAACCTTCCAGTTTCTTTCTGTCTTCCTCTGCGCACTCTGCGTAACCTCCGCGTCCTCTGCGTTCACCGGCGGCCGCGCACCCACCACCTATCCCCCCAGAGAAACCGGCCAGACCACCCCCAGCTCGTTCAGGATCGCATCCAGCGCCATGTCGTGCGGCTCCGGCTCGAAGTCGTCCAGGTAACCCGACGCGAAGCCCAGGCCCACGGTGAAAGGCTTCGGCTGCAGCTGAGCCAGGGTGCGGTCGTAGAACCCTCCCCCATAGCCCAGCCGGTAACCGCCCACGGAATATCCGACGCACGGTACGAACAGGAGGGTGGGAACGATCACCTCGGTGTCTTTCGGCTTCGGAATGCCAAATGCGTCCTCTTCCATCGGGCAGCCGGGGAACCATGCGTGGAACTTCAGCGTCTGATTCACCTTGTCGACCACGGGCAGGCCGATGCGGCGCAGTTGCGGTTCGTCCAGCAGTTCACCGTCTTCCTTCCAGCGGTGCAGCGCGGGCAGCGGATCGAACTCGCCCTTGATCGGCCAATAAGCCCCGATGACGACATCGGGACGCCCGACCAGCCACACTCGCATGACCTGCTGCAGCATGTCGCCACGGCGTTGCCGGTCCGGCATGTTCAGACGTTGAGCGATGAGCTCCCGGCGCAAGGCCTTTTTAACTTCCGACCTGTCCATAATTCCCCGATGAAGCTGAGAACGATTCTGGCATCCCTCGCCGTGGTCCTGATCGGCTGCGCCCAGGCGCAGCCCCGCGACGACGTGCTGCTGGAAATGCAGCAGGCCTTCCGCCAGGGCAACAAGGCGCGCCTCGCCCAATTGCTGCCGCAAGCGCAGGGCCACGCCCTCGAGCCCTGGGCCGCCTACTGGGAACTGCGGGCCCGCCTCGACACCGCCCCGCCGGCGGAGGTGCAGCAGTTCTTCCAGCGCTACGCCGGTACCTACCAGGAAGACCGCCTGCGCAACGACTGGCTGCTGATGCTGGGCCAGCAGCGCCGCTGGGAACTGTTCGCGCAGGAATACCCCAAGTTCCGCATGAAGGACGACCGCGAGGTGCGTTGCTACGCGCTGCTCGTGCAGGCCCTCAACGATGCGAACAGTGTGCCTGCAGTTTCGGAAGACGTGCGCCGCAACTGGCTGGCGCAGCGCGAAGCTGACGACGGCTGCACCGTGGCGGCGGCCAGCCTCATGGGCAAGGGCCGGCTCACGCAGGCGGACGCCTGGCGCAAGGCCCGCCAGTCCATCGAAGCCAACCGCCCCAGGGCGGCGGCCGCGGCGCTGGAAATGGTCAAGCCCGACGCCCTGCCGCTGCTGAACGAGCTGAACGCCAATCCGGCCAAGTTCCTGTCGGACAAGGTGGTGGCCGCCTCGCGCGTGCGCCGCGAACTCGTCGGCCTGGCCCTGATCAAGCTGGCCACGAGCGACGTCGACGCCGCCGCCGCGCAGCTGGAAAACAAGTGGGGACCGCAGGTGCACCCGGAGGAGCGCGACTGGATCTGGGGCGTGATCGGGCGCGTCGCCGCGCAGCGCCTGCTGCCCGAGGCCAACAACTACTTCTCGCGCATCCAGCGCGACAAGCACCTGAACGACGAGCTCCTCGGCTGGAAGGTCCGCGCCGCCCTGCGCGCCCCCAAGGGCGTGGACTGGCGCAACGTGCACGAAGCCGTGGACGCCATGAGCGACGAGGGCAAGGCGGACCCCACCTGGACCTACTGGAAGGCACGCGCGCTGCTGGCCGGCCAGCGCCCGTCCGAGGCGCACCGCGCCGAAGCCGTCAAGCTGCTGGAATCGATCGGCTCGAGCAAGGGCTTCTACGAGCAGCTCGCGCTGGAGGAACTGGGGCACAAGATCACGGCCCCTGCCAAGCCCGCGCCGCTGACCGAGGACGAGAAGAGGGCCGCGCGGCAGGACCCGGGCCTCAATCGCGCGCTGTACGCCATCGCGCTGGGCCTGCGCAGCGAAGGCACGCGCGAGTGGAACTACACCACCAACCTGCACAAGCCGGGCGGCATGTCCGACCGCGAACTGCTGGCCGCCGCCCAGTACGCCTGCGACCGCGAGGTCTGGGATCGCTGCATCAACACCAGCGAGCGCACCCGCGCCGAGGTCGACGTGGAGCAGCGCTACCCGACGCCCTTCCGCGACTCGGTGGTGCGCCGCAGCCGCGAGATCAACCTGGACCCGGCGTACGTCTATGGGCTGATCCGGCAGGAAAGCCGCTTCATTATGGATGCACGCTCGCACGTCGGCGCCTCCGGCCTGATGCAGGTGATGCCCGCCACGGCGCGCTGGACGGCCAACAAGCTGGGCATGCGCGACTTCACGGTGGACCGGCTGACCGAGCGCGACACCAACATCGCCATCGGTACCGGCTACCTGAAACTGGTGCTGGACGACTTTGCCGGCTCCATGCCGCTCGCAGCCGCCGCGTACAACGCGGGCCCGAGCCGCCCGCGCGCGTGGCGCAACGGCCCGGTCATGGAAGGCGCGGCGTGGGCCGAGAACGTGCCCTTCCAGGAAACCCGCGACTATGTGAAAAAGGTGCTGGCGAACACCACCCTGTATGCGGCCATGCTCACGGGGCAGCCGCAGTCGCTGAAGGCGCGCCTGGGCACGATCGCCCCGCGCGAGGCGGCGCAACCCGCCCCCAACGGCGACCTGCCTTGAGATGATCGGGGGCATGGACACGATCCTTGCCACCATCGTCGAAGAATTCTCCGATCTCGGCAGCGCCCGGGAGATCACGCAACTGATCGTCCGCCTGTTCGTCGCCGCGGCGATGGGCGCGGTCCTTGGCCTGGAGCGGGAGCGCCAGGGCAAGCCCGCCGGCATCCGCACCCACATGCTGGTGGCGGCGAGTTCCGCGCTGATCGTGCTGGTCGCCGTGCAAAGCGGCATGGACGACGAGGCGCTCAGCCGGGTGCTGCAGGGCCTGCTGGCGGGCGTGGGCTTCGTCTGCGCCGGTGCGATCCTGAAGCTGGAACAGGAAGAGAAGGTGCACGGCCTCACCACCGCGGCCGGCGTGTGGATGACGGCGGCCATCGGCATCACGGCCGGCCTGGGTCGTGAGATGACCGCCTTCCTGAGCACCCTGATCGTCCTGGGCATCTTCTGGATGGAAGGCCCGCTGCAGCGGCTCGGGTTCAGCAAGCCGCAGGGCGGCACCGACGACTGACGCATCAATCCCGGCGCATTTCGGCATCAATGCGCCGCGGCGGCGCGGCTAGCATCACGCCATTCCCAACCCCGGAGGCGGCCATGCTCACCCTGTACATCGGCAACAAGAACTATTCGTCCTGGTCCATGCGGCCTGGCGTGCTGATGAAGCAACTCGCGCTGCCGTACCAGGAAAAGCTGGTGCGCTTCGACTCCTTCGACGGCGACTCCGGCTTCAAGCAGGAGGTGCTGAAGGTCAACCCCGCCGGCCGCGTGCCGGTGCTGGTGGACGAGGGCTTCGCCGTGTGGGACTCGCTGGCGATCGTCGAGTACCTGCACGAGAAGTTTCCCGACCGCGGCGTGTGGCCGCGCGACGTGCGCGCGCGCGCCCGCGCGCGCAGCGTCTGCGCCGAGATGCATTCGGGTTTCGGCTCGCTGCGCTCGCATTGCCCGATGAACATCGAGGCGGCGCTGCCGCACATCGGCGCGATCGTCTGGCGTGACCAGCCGGGCGTGCGTGCCGACGTGGAGCGCATCGTGGGCATGTGGACCGGCCTGCTGCAGGAGCATGGCGGTCCGATGCTGTTCGGCGAGTTCAGCGCGGCGGATGCCTTTTTCGCGCCCGTGTGCATGCGCATCCGCGGCTACGCGCTTCCGGTGCCGCCCGTGGTGATGGATTACGTGCGCCGTGTCTGCGCCCTGCCCGGGGTGAAGGCGTGGATGGATGCGGCGCTGGAGGAGCAGGAGTTCGTGGCGTTCGACGAGCCTTATCGCGCGTCGCGCTGATCCCCTGAAGCCGTCATCCCCGCGGAGGCGGGGATCCAGGGCTCCCTGCCTTCCTTGTCTCCCTCCGGATGCAACGCGCCGCGCCAGGCGCCGTGCGGTGTGCGCCCGCCGTGACGGGGACCCGCGCGCAAGCGCGCGGGCGACCTGGAAGTCCGGCTTCGGCGCCGCGCGCGACATAACTCGCTACGTTCCGGACCGCGCACGGTCCGGAACTCCGCTCAGACAGATGTCGCGAGCTAGAAACGTACGCGCGGCTCGATATGCGCTGCGCGCGCTCGTAGCCGCGCTGCGGCGCCGGAACCGGACTTCTCAGCGGGAGGGAGTCCCGTCGCGCGGCACGAGCGCCACGCCAGGCGCTGCGCGGTGCGCGGCCGCGTTCGGGACGGGGCCTGGAAGTCCGGCTTCGGCGCC
>DATAGN010000290.1:0-12374 GCA_036263715.1 Ramlibacter sp. | reverse complement strand
GCATCACAGTGCCGACGCTGGCTTTACACGAAAGCCGGGAAAGTGCGAACTAGTCCACTACTTTCCCCTTGGAGTTCCCCATGCCCGTCCAGGTCACCGAATGGAGCGATGCGATGTTCACATCCCTCGCCGCAGCCATGGCGCTGCTGTTTTCCGCCATTCCCAAGATCATCGGCTTCGTCCTGATCATCGTCGCCGGCTGGTTCATCGCCTCGCTCATCGAGCGCGGCCTGGCCGCCGTGCTGCGGTCGATCCGGTTCAATGACCTGGCACAGCGCGCCGGCCTGTCGGACTTCATCAGCAAGATGGGCATGAACACCGACGCCGCGGGGATGATCGGCCTGGTGGTCAAGTGGTTCGTGCGCCTGATCGCATTGGTGGTGGCCTTCGACGCGCTGGGCCTGCCCGCCGTGTCCGAGGTCCTGCGCCAGCTGCTGCTGTGGCTCCCGAACGTGATCGTCGCGGTGGTGGTGCTGGTGATCGGCGGCCTGGCGGCCAAGGCCCTCAGCAACGTGGTGCGCGGCGCCTCCGCCGAAGCGGGCCTGACCAACAGCGACTTCCTCGCCAAGGCCGCATCGGTGGTCGTGTGGGCCTTCGCGGTGGTGGTGGCCGTGAACCAGCTGGGCATTGCGACCGAACTTGTCAACACGCTGTTCATGGCGATCGTCGGCGCGCTCGCCCTGGGCCTGGGCCTGGCCTTCGGCCTCGGCGGCCGCGAGACCGCCGCGGAGATCCTGCGCAAGTGGTACGGCAAGGCGCAGGAGAACAGCGGCAAGATGAAGGAAGTCGCGCAGAACATGGGCGACTCGATGAGCGGCAGCTCGGGCAGCCCGATCATCCGCCCGGACTCGGCCCAGTGGCCCACCGGCGGCTACCCGCAGGGCGGCGGCACGCCCGGCGGCAGCGGCCCCGTGCCGGCGGACCGCAAGCACGACGTCGATGCAGGTTGATTGCCGCGCGACGTGAAGAAGGGCCCCTTGCGGGGCCCTTTTCTTTTTCGTCCCCGCCTGGCTTGTTGCACACTGCCCCCATGGAACCCGTCATCCGGAGCCTGCTGGACACCGACCTGTACAAGTTCACGATGTGGCAGCCGATGCTGCACCGGCACCCCCAGGCACGGGCCGTGTACCGCTTCGTGCTGCGCAACCAGCCGCAGTACCCACTGGCCGAACTGCTGGACGAGGTGAACGCGCAACTGGACGACCTGTGCGCGCTGCGCTTCAGGCGCGACGAGCTCGACTACCTGGCTGGACTGCGCTTCATCAAGCCCGACTTCGTCGAGTTCCTGCGCATCTTCCACTTCCAGCGCGACTTCATCGAAGCCGCGGCCGACGGCGACGCGCTGCGCATCGAGGCGCGCGGACCGCAGGTGCACGTGATGGCCTTCGAGATCTTCGTGCTGGCGATCGTCAACGAGCTGTACTTCCGCCGCTTCGACCGCGAGCAGGCATGGCAGGAAGGCGGCGCGCGCCTGGCCGCCAAGATCGCGCAGCTGCGCGGGTTCGCCCGGGAGCCCCAGCGCGCGCACCCCTTCGAGTTCTTCGACTTCGGCGTGCGCCGGCGCTACGGGCGCGACTGGCAACGCGAGATGGTGGCCACCTTCGCGCGCGAGGTGCCGCAGTTCTTCAAGGGCACGTCCAACGTGCTGCTGGCGCGCGACCTGGACCTGGTGCCCATCGGCACCATGGGCCACGAGTACCTGCAGACCTTCCAGGCCACCGGCGTGCGGCTGCGCGACTTCCAGAAGGCGGCGCTGGAGGAGTGGGTGCAGGAGTACCGTGGCGACCTCGGCATCGCGTTGACCGACACCGTCGGCATGGACGCCTTCCTGCGCGACTTCGACCTCTACTTCGCCAAGCTGTTCGACGGCCTGCGGCACGACTCCGGCGACCCCGTCGCGTGGGGCGAGAAGGCGCTGGCGCACTACGCCAAGCTGCGCATCGATCCGCATTCGAAGCGGCTGGTGTTCTCGGACAGCCTGGACATCCCGAAGGCGATCTCGCTGTACCGGCACTTCGGCGATCGCGTGATGCTCGGCTTCGGGATCGGCACGAACCTCAGCAACGACGTGGGCACCAGGCCGCTGAACATCGTGATGAAGCTGGTGGAGGTGAACGGCCAGCCCGTCGCCAAGCTGAGTGATGCGCCGGGCAAGACGCTGGCGACGGACGAGACTTTCCTGGCTTACCTGCGGCAGGTGTTCGACGTCGTCCCCGAGGAGGCGGGGACCCGGGGCGCCCGAAGCCAGGGTGGAAGCCCTGGATCCCCGCCTGCGCGGGGATGACGAGGTCAGTGCGCCGAAGGTCGGTCCGAGGACCGCTTCAGGTGCTCCCGCACCTTCTCCGCCTCGTTGCCCACGGCGGCCACGGCTTCCTTCACGCGCTTTTCGCTCACGTTGAAGTGACGCGCCCAGGCGCACACGGCGTAGTCGTAGGTGACGTCGATGCGCTCGGACTTGCCGGCGCGCGGCTTGCTACGGGGATCGATCATCGTGTTCATGGGATGGGATGCTAAAGGCGCCCATGCGTTGCGCGGTGTAGGACGTCTCCTCGATGGCCTGCTGAGCCATTCGCCACAAACGAAAAGGCCTCCCGCAGGAGGCCTTGCCGCGAAAGCGATGCCGCTTACTTCTTCCGCTGCTCGATGGCCTTCTCGGCCGCGTTCACCAGGTCGGCGCCGATGGTCTGCTTCCACTTCGCGTACACGGGCCGCGTCGCCTTCACGAACGCGTCGCGCTCGGTCGGCGTCAGCTGGGTGACCGTCACGCCCATGCCGGCCACTTCCTTCAGCAGCGGCTGGTCGGCTTCGACCAGGCCCTTGCGGGCCAGCGCGATTTCCTGCTTGCCGGCTTCCAGCGCGGCCTGGCGCACGATCTCCTGGTCGGCCTTGGACCAGCTGTTCCACACGTCCTTGTTGACGACGAAGATCAGCGGGTCGGCGACGTAGTGCCAGGTGGTCACGAATTTCTGGCCGACCGTGTGCATCTTCAGGATCGTGAACAGGAACATCGGGTTCTCCTGTCCGTCCACCGCTCCGCTGGACAGCGCCGGCTGCGCATCGGCCCAGCTCATTTGCGTGGGGTTGGCGCCCAGCGCGTTGAAGGTGTCGGAGAACAGGGGGGAGCCGACCACGCGGATCTTCATGCCCTTCAGGTCTTCCGGCGAGCGGATCGGCTTCTTGCTGTTGGTCAGCTCGCGGTAGCCGTTTTCGCCCCAGGCCAGCGGCACCGCGCCCGCCTTGTCGATGGCCGCGAAGATGCGCTTGCCCACGTCGCCCTGCGTGAGCGCGTCGACGGCGGCGTAGTCGGGCATCAGGAAGGGCAGCGAGAACAGGTTCAGCTCCTTGACCTGCGGCGACCAGTTGATGGTGGAGCCCACCGCCATGTCGATCACGCCCTGGCGCAGCGCGCTGAACTCGCGCGTCTGGTCGCCCTGGATCAGCGACACGCCGGGGTACAGCTTGATGTTGATGCGGCCCTGGGTGCGCTCGCGCACGAGGTCCGACCAGATCTTGCCGGCCATGCCCCAGGGGGTGGGCGGGCCCAGCACCAGGGACATCTTGTATTCGGCCTTGTAGTTGGATTGCGCGATGGCGCCTTGCGTGAAGGTCAGCGCGGTCGCAGCCATCGCGAGGCCGAGAAGCGTACGGCGGAAGTTCATGAACGAGTCTCCTTGAGTGAAAGTCAAACGTCGGGGTTCGGCTGCGCGCTCACCCCGACCTACGCGAAAGAGTCCGTAGGTCGGGGTGAGCGCGCAACGCGCCGAACCCCGACGCACGTGCAAACGAATCAATACCCCAGCACCCGCGGCAGCCACAGCGCCAGCTGCGGGAACGCAATCACGAGCACCATCACCAGCCCCATGGATACCAGCATCCAGCCCACCCAGCGAACGGTACTTTCCATGGGAACGTTGGCGATGCGACAGGAAACCATCAGGTTCACGGCGAGCGGCGGCGTGAACTGGCCCAGCGCCACCTTCAGCGTGAGGATCACGCCGAACCAGACCGGGTCCCACTTGTAGTACTGCATGATCGGCAGCAGCAGCGGCACGAAGATCAGGAAGATCGACACGCCGTCCAGGAACATGCCGACGCTCACCAGCATCAGGATCAGCAGCGCCAGCACGCCGTATTCGCCCAGGCCCGAGTTCACGATGGCCTTGGTCAGCGGATCGATCACGCCCAGCGTCGACAGCGAGTAGGCGAAGATGCCCGCGAGCGACACCACCAGCAGGATCACGGCCGAGAGCTCGCCGGATTCGCGCAGGATGACGAACAGGTCCTTCACCTTGATCGTCCGGTGCACCACCATGCCGACAAAGAGGCCGTAGAAGACGGCGACCACCGCGGCTTCCGTGGGCGTGAACCAGCCGGCGCGCATGCCGCCCAGGATCAGCACCGGCGCGGCCAGGCCCCACACCGCATCCCGCAGGCTGCGCCAGAAGGGCGGGCGCGGCAGGTTGGCCTCGTCCCGGCCCATGCCGTGCTTGCGCGCCAGCCACACGGCCGGAACCATCAGCGCCAGCCCGGCCATGATCCCGGGCACCATGCCCGCCGCGAACAGCGCCGGCACGGACGCGCCGGGCACCATGACCGAATACACGATGAAGGCGATCGAGGGCGGAATCAGGATGTCGGTCGCCGCCGCAGCGCCGACGACACTGGCGGAGTACGAAGGCGGGTAGCCCGCGCGCGACATCGCCGCGATCATCACGGCGCCGACAGCGGCGGCGTTGGCCGGACCCGAGCCGGAGATGCCGCCCAGGAACATGGCCACCGCGATGGCCACCAGCGGCAGCATGCCGGGGCCGCGACCGACGCAGGCCACGGCGAAGTTCACCAGCCGCAGCGCCACGCCCGAGCGGTCGAAGATGGAGCCCACCAGCACGAACATCGGCACGGCCAGCAGCGGGTACTTGCCCAGGCCGGCATAGAAGTTCTGCGGCACCGCGAGAAGCCCGAACCACTGCACGCCCGAATTCGCCAGCCCGATGCAGAACGCACCGGCCAGGCCGAGCGCGGCCCCGATCGGCACGCCCGCCAGCAGCATCGCCAGGAAGGCGATGAAAAGAAGCGTGGCGATCATGAGCGGCGGCCGCGCCGGATGAACAGGCCCAGCGCGCGCCCCGCGATCGCCACCGACAGCACCGGCAGCCAGATCGTGTACCACCACTGCGGCACGCCGATGCCGGGCGAGGTCTCGCCGAAGCGCATGTCGTCGTAGACCAGGCGCACGCTCAAGACGGCCATGAGCGAGAACAGGATGAACACCATCGCCGCGCCGAAACGCGCCAGCGCCTTCTGCCGCTTCTCGGGCCCGTTGTCGGCGAAGTACTCGATGCGGATGTGCTGGTTGCGGGCCACGGCGGCGGAGCCCGCCACCAGCGACAGCACGATCATGAGGAACACCGAGAACTCCTCGGTCCAGGCGAAGGACTGGCTGGTGAAGTAGCGCACGATCACGTTGGCGAAAGTGATCAGCGCCAGCGACGCCATGACGATCACGGTCAGCCAGTCCTCGATGGCCAGCGGCACGCGCGTGTGTTCGTCGCTCGCTTCGGGCGCCGGCTCGGTCGCGCCGGTTTCGGGAGGGCGGGTCATGGGATCAGGCAAGCAGGCCGCGCGCGGCGGCGGCGATGTCGGACGCGGTGACGCGCGACTGCGCCTCCAGCACGGGCGCATAGCCGACGGGGATGCGCGGCGCGCCCAGTCGGCGGACCTTGCAACCCACCGTCTCGGCCACGCTCGCCGCGATCTCGGCGCCGAAGCCGGCGGCCTGCACGGCCTCGTGCACCACCAGCAGGTGGCGCGTGCGCGCGGCCGAGCCGAGCACCGTGGCGCGGTCCCAGGGCCAGATGCTGCGCAGGTCGATCACTTCGGGCGCGATGCCGTCCCCGGCGAGTTCGTCGCACGCCTGCTCGCAAGCCTGCACCTGCTTGCTCCAGCTGACGATGGTGAGGTCCTTGCCGGGGCGCACGATGCGCGCCTGGCCCAGCATGGCCTGCTGCGAAGGATCGACCTCGCCCGTCACGCCCCAGAGCGTCTTGTGCTCCATGTACACGACCGGGTCGCCGCACGCCAGGGCGGCGCGCAGCATCGAATGGTTGTCCTGCGGCGTGGCCGGGCACACCACCACCACGCCGGGCAGGTGCGCGAACCAGCTTTCCAAGGATTGCGAGTGCTGCGCCGCCGACGAGTCCCAGATGCCGATGGGCATGCGCACCACCATGGGCACCCTGCCCTGGCCGCCGAACATGAAGCGGTTCTTGGCGGCCTGATTGACCATTTCATCCATGCCGCAGAGGGCGAAGTCGACCACGCGCATCTCGACGACCGGCCGCAGCCCGGCGAGCGCCATGCCCACGCCCGCGCCCAGGATCGCGGCCTCGCTGATCGGAGTGTCGATCACGCGCTGGTCGCCAAAGCGCTGTTGCAGGCCCTTGTACTGGCCGAAGATGCCGCCGCGGCCCACGTCCTCGCCCAGCACGACCACGCGCGCATCGGCTTCCATCTCGTGCGCCACCGCCAGGGCCGCGGCTTCCGCATACGTCATCACCGCCATGTGCCGGCTCCCGTGGTCTGCACGTCCTCGAAGGCGGCGCTCTCCTGCGGCCACGGTGCGCTGTCGGCGGCTTGCAATGCGCCGGCCACTTCGGCTTCGGCCTCGCGCTCGATGCGCTCCAGCACGGCCGCATCGGCGCCGGCGAGCGACAGGTACTGTTGCCGCGCGCGGGCGATGGGATCGGTCTTCAGCGCCGCTTCCAGTTCTGTCGGATCGCGGTAGGCCGCAGGATCGACGGAGACATGGCCTTTCACGCGATAGGTGATCGCGTGCAGCAGGCGCGGACCGGCACCTGCGCGCACCTGCGCGACCAGCTCGCCCGCGGCGGCGTGCACTGCCAGCAGGTCATTGCCATCGACCTTCAGCGAGGGGATGCCGAAGCTCGCGGCACGGGCGGAGGCGCCCTCGCCCGCGATCATCGGGCCGCTGGCCGTGGTTGCGCTCCAGCGGTTGTCCTCGCAGATGAAAAGCACCGGCAGCCGGTACACCTGCGCCCAGTTGAGGGACTCGAGGAAGGGGCCGCGGTTGATCGCGCCATCGCCAAAGAAACAGGCCGTGATCGCATCACGGCCCTGGAGTTTCTGGGCATGGGCGGCGCCGACCGCGATGGGCAGGCCCGCCGCCACCACGCCGTTTGCACCGAGCATGCCGACGGAGAAGTCGGCGATGTGCATGGAGCCGCCCTTGCCGCCGTTGAAACCGGTGGCCTTGCCGAACAGCTCGCACATCATGCGCGTGAGGTCGGCGCCCTTGGCGAGCGTGTGGCCGTGGCCGCGGTGGGTGGAGGTGAGGTAGTCCTCGCGCCGCAGGTGCGCGCAGACCCCGGTGGGCACGGCCTCCTGCCCGGTCGACAGGTGCAAGGGCCCGCGCACGCGTGCCGTGCCGTCGGCGGCCTTGCCATAGGCGCTGACTCCTCCCTGGCTGGCCTGTTCGGCGGCGTTCTCGAAGGCCCTGATGCGGACCATGGTGCGGTACAGGTCCGCCACCGTCCGTGCGGCTACGCTCACATTGTCCCCGGTTGTTCTCGACTTCGGCGGACATTGTAGAGGGCGCGCCTCGGCGCCTTTCCGCGGGGCCCCGGGGGCGCCGCTTCAGCGCTGCGGCTTGAAGCGCGTGCTGGTGGTCTGCTTGCGCACCGTGCGTTCGGCCGGCGCTTCCCAGGAAGGCTGGAACACGGCGTCCTTGCGCGCAGCCTGCCGGGCCGCCAGTTGCGTGAACTGCTCGACATCGGTCGCATGCAGGTCCCAGTAGCTGCCGAACAGGGGCGGGCCGAAGGTATGCATGAAGACGACGATGCGCGCGGCCTCCGGATCCCCCTGGTTGGCCAGGTGCAGGAAGCGCCCGAAGGCATCGGAGTAGCGGCCCGCGCGGTATTGGGCGGTGGCCTGCAGGAACAGCTGGTCGTGCGACGGCGGCGCGGCATCCGCGGCCGCGCACGACAGGAACAGGGCGAGCGTGACGGTGGCTTGGCGCAGGAACATGGAGACCTCCTCCGGTGCACGGCGGCTTTGCCGTGCGAGCGCGAAGTATGGTCACGCGCAGGGAAACGGCCATCACCGCTTCGGGTGATGGGGGCCTCCTCCTTTTGGGGGTGTTGCCTTCGCCTTCGTCATTCCCGCGGAGGCGGGAATCCAGGGCTCCCAAAAAGCAAAGGCAGGACGCGAGGTCCTGCCTTGAGGATGCAATCTGGAGCGGGCGATGGGAATCGAACCCACGTCTTGAGCTTGGGAAGCTCAGGTCCTGCCATTGAACGACGCCCGCGGAAGCAGCGGGATTCTACTCTGTGTGCGGCGCGCTCCACCCCGGTATGGTCGCGACACTCCCTCCCCGCCAGGACAGCCATGTTGCCTTCGTTCAAGCTTCTCGCCACCCTCGCCCTGGCGAGCTTCGCCCTGAGCCCGCTCGCCGCGGACAAGTACCCGGACCCGGCCCGCACGATCCGCGTCGTGGTGCAGTTCCCGCCCGGCGGCACCTCCGACGTCGTCGCCCGCGCGATGGTTCCCAGGTTGTCCAAGGAACTGGGCACGACCCTCATCGTGGAAAACAGGGCCGGCGCGGCCGGCAACATCGGAGCGGAGTCCGTGGCCAAGGCCAAGCCGGACGGCTACACGATCCTCCTTGCCAACAACGTCGTCGTCACGAACCCGGCCGCGGGCAAGGTGCCCTACGACGTCATCGCGGATTTCGCGCCGATCGCGATGGTCGGATCGATCCCGATCGCGCTGGCGGTCCACCGCTCCGTGCCCGTGAACAGCGTCGCGGAGCTGATCGACTTCATCAAGAAGAATCCGGGCAAGCACGCGTTCTCCTCGTGCGGCAGCGGCACCGCGCAGCACTTGGCCGGCGAGCTCCTCAAGCGCCAAGCCGGGCTGGACATCGTGCATGCGCCCTACCGGGGTTGCGCGCCCGCCGTCGCGGACGGCATCAGCGGGCAGGTGCCGATCCTCTTCAACGCGATCAGCAACGTGCAGGCGCACGCCAAGGAAGGCGGCGCGCTGAAGATCCTGGCGGTGGCGTCGGCAGAGCGGTCGAGCGCCGACAAGTCGATCCAGACCATCGCCGAAGCCGGCATCCGGAACTTCGACGCGCAGGTCTGGTTCGGCTTCATGGCGCCGGCGCAGACACCGCCCGAGGTGCTGGTGAAGTGGGAACGCGCCATCGCGGCGGCCATGCGCGACCCCGAGGTGCGCAAGCAGCTGGCGGCGATTTCCTTCGACGCGAAGTTCACGGGCTCGAAGCAGTTCGCCGGCGTGATCGCCAGCGACCTGGTGAAGTGGTCGCGGCTGATCACGGAGGCGCAGATCAAGGTGACGAACTGAAGGTCAGCGCGATCATGTCCGTCACCCCCGGGTCGACGCCGGCCTGCGAGAGCAGCGTCGTGACCTGGCCGCGATGGTGCGTCTGGTGGTTGAAGAAGTGAGTCAGGGCCTGCCAGGCGGGATGCTCCCGCAGCTGGCCCTTCGTGTTGCTGTATCGGATGTCCCTGGCGGGGAAATCGTCAGGCATGTCCCGCGCCCACGCCTCGATCGCGACATCCAGCGCTTCTCGCGCACTGCGCAAGTGTGACCATTCCTCGTGAAGGACGGTGCCATGAATGGCACCAGCGGGAAGTTCCAGCAGTTCGGACCTCAGTGCAGGGAAAGCGACGCCTTGGGCTGCGAAACGTCTTAGCCACAGGCGGTCCGCCCACAGGATGTGGTTCAGGGAGCCGGTGATCGAACCGAAGAAAGCGCCGCGCTCGCGACGCCGGTCGGCATCGGAAAGCTGCTCACACGCATCGAACACGCGGTGATTGATCCAGCGGTTGTACTGGGCGAGATACCGGTAATTCGCCACGAAAGCGTGACCAAGGCTGTCCATGAGCCATTCTGCCTCCAGCGGCTGCGTTCGCACGGGGGGACAGTGCGGGTTGCCAGTGCCGGGAGAATCCCCTAACTTCCCGCTCTACACGTCCGCGTCGGGCCGACGTGAACGAGGGTCGCACGATGGCGTTGAACCTGAGGCAGATCGAGGTCTTCCGGGCGGTGATGATCACCGGCTCCATCAGCGGGGCGGCCCAGCTGCTGTTCGTCTCGCAGCCGGCGGTCAGCAGGCTGCTGTCGCAGACCGAGACGCGCCTGGGGTACGCGCTGTTCGAGCGGATCAAGGGCCGGCTGCATGCCACGCCGGAGGCGAAAAAGCTCTTTCGCGAGGTCCAGAGCGTCTATGCCGGTATCCAGCGGGTCAACGCGATGGCGGAGAACCTGGCGGACAACCGCCAGGGCACGCTCAACATCGTGTGCAGCACGAGCGTCGGCCAGATGTTCATCCCGCAGGCCATCGCCAGCTTTCTCGAGAGCTTTCCGCGGGTCAAGCTGAACTTCATGATCATGAGCTACGCGCACCTGCTGGAGCGGCTGCTCGATCACCAGGCCGACCTGGGCGTGATCACCTCGCCCATGGAACACCCGAACCTGACGATGGCGCCCCTGAGCGAAAACCGGCTGGTGTGCCTGTTCCCGCAGGGCCATCCGCTGGAGGCGAAAAGCCTCGTGTCGCTCGAGGAACTCGCGCCTTACCCGCTGGTGACCTACGACAAGGGAACGCCTTTCGGCGCGCTGATCGAGCAACTGTACGAGGCCAAGGGCCTCGCCCTCGACCCGCTGGTGGAAGTCGGCTCGCCGCACAGCGCCAGCGCACTCGTGCAACTGGGCACCGGCATCGCACTGGTGGACGAGTTCTCGGTCAAGGGCGCGCCGGGCAAGCTGGCCATGCGCGCCGTCGTCGATTCGCCCGTCGTGCAGATCAACCTGGTGCACCACCGGCTCGAGCCCATGTCGAAGCTCACGCGCGCCTTCGTTGAAGTGCTGCGCGACCTGGTGCAAAGGATCGAAGCTCCCCTGGAGCATCCGCCGGCCCCAGGCAGCCGCGCGGCCAAGCCCGTGTCACTGAAAGTGCAGTAGCTCACTCCGGAGATCGCCCACGCAGTTGCAGCCCACCTGCGCCAGCACCGTGTCGATCTCGCGCTCGAACATGCCGATGGCGGCTGCGGCGCCGGCCTCGCCAGCCGCGGCCGTTCCGTACAGCGCCGGCCGGCCGATCTGCACCGCGTCCGCGCCCATCGCCAGCGCCTTGACCACATCCGCTCCCCGTCGGAAGCCGCTGTCGACCAGGATCGCCATGCGATTGCGAACCGCTTCGACGACCTGCGGCAGGACCTCCAGGGGCGAGACGGCGCCATCGAGGTTGCGCCCGCCGTGGTTCGACACGATCACGCCATCCGCACCACAGTCGGCAGCCAGCTTGGCATCCGCCGGGTGCAGCACGCCCTTGACGAGCAGCTTGTGGGGCCACTGCTTTCGCAGCGCCCTGAGGTCGTCCCAGTTCAGGGCGTCGTTGCGCAGGATCGCGCGGCCTACCGGCGCAGCGGTGAGGCGGTGCTTCACGTGCGACGGGTAGTTCTCGTAGCGGGGCATGCCGGTGGTCGCGAGGTAGCGTCCGAGCACTCCTGCAAGCCAGCCGGGATGGCGCAGCAAGTCCAGGGCATTGCGGCGCGAAATGGTGAACGGCAGGGTGAAGCCATTGCGCAGGTTGTACTCGCGGTTGCCGGGCACCACGCCGTCCACCGTGACCACCAGCGCCTCGAAACCTGCAGCCATCGCGCGCTCGACGAGCTGCCGCGAGAGCGCCGGGTCGGCCAGCATGTAGACCTGGAACCAGAGGGTGCCGCCGGCTTCGGCCGCCACCGCTTCCATGGCCGTGAGCGAGCCGGTGGCCAGGGTGAATGGGATGCCGGCCTTGGCGGCCGCTCGCGCCAGTTCGATCTCGCCGCGATACCACATCAGGCCCGCGGTCCCGGTCGGGGCGATGGTGATAGGCAGGCGCTGCGGCTTGCCCATGAGCGTGATGTCCTGCCGCCGCTGCGAGACGCCGACCAGCACACGCGGCTTGAAGCGGATGCGCTCGAACACCTGCCGGTTGTGCCGCAGCGCCGATTCGTCCTCGGCTCCGCGGTCGACGAACTCGAACAGGCCGCGCGGCAAGCGCGCGCGCGCGGCCTCCCGCAGATCCTCGACGTTGTGGCAATGCGCCAGCAGCTTCACGCGCTGGCGGCCCCCACACGTTCGGTGGCGATCCGGAACATGGCCTCCACCGGCGCATCGCGCAGCACGTGGTAAAGCACGAACCGGTAGGCCATGCGCGCGTCGAGCTCGCTGGGAGTGAACGCGAAGGCGAGGTTGCCGGCCGTGGAGACACGGCCTTCGAACGCATGGTGCAGCAGGTTCTGCTTGAAGACCCCGGCCGCGGCGCGCACCTGTCCCGCCGCGGGGCC